>JBEVLR010000317.1:0-4778 GCA_040509075.1 Burkholderiaceae bacterium
TGTTCACGCGCTGGCGCACCGCGGCGCCGTATTGCGACGCGGCCGGCCAGCCGCGCACTCTGCCGCGCCAGGGAGGCGAGCCGAGTTTCGAATCGCTGGCGCGCGGCGTGACGCAGGACGTCCATCCGCGCAGCCTGCTCGACGAGTTGCTGCGCCTGGGCATGGCGAGCCACGATCTCCCGGGCGACACCGTCACGCTGACGCTGGGCGCATTCGTTCCGAGCGCCGATCGGTCGCGCATGCTGGAGTTCCTCGCGCACAACGTCGGCGACCACCTGTCGGCCGCGGTCGAGAACGTCATCGGCCCGGCGCCCCGCCACCTCGAACGCGCCGTGTTCGGCGACGGCCTGTCGCCCGAGGCGATCGCCGCCGCGCAAGCCTGGGTGGCCCGAACCTGGAGCGAGCTGCTGCGCGCGCTGGTGCCGTTCCTGGAGGAGCTGGTCGCCGAAGACGCCAGGAACCCCGAGCGCGACCGCACGCATCGTTTGCGCACCGGACTGTACGTCTACACCGAGCGCGAGGCGGCGGCTGAGGCGGGGCCGCCGGCCCCGGCCCCGGCCCCCGCCAAATCTTCGCCGCGCCGGGCCTCGGCCGCAAAGCGCCGTTCTCCCCGATCTTCATGAGGCACACCATGCATTCCCGATCCCTGCCGAAGCGCCGTCCATGGCCTCTCGTTTCCGCCGTCGCGCTGGCGGCCTGGTTGGCGGCCGGCTGCGGAGGCGGCGACGGCGCCGGCAACATCGGCTCGGGCGGCACGGGCGCGTTGAGTTTCTCGCAGGGGCCGATCAGCGGCTTCGGCTCCATCGTCGTCAACGGCGTCCACTTCGATGATTCGGCCGCCATCGTGCTCGACGAAGACGGCAACGCGCTGTCCAACGCGGCCAGCCTGCGCCTGGGCTCGACGGTCGACGTCGAAGGCGGCGCCGTCGTCTCCGGCGCCGCGGCGGCGTCGACGATCCGCGTGCGCACCGACCTGGTGGGCCCGGTCACGCGCGCGTTCGATGCGACGACCGGCCTGATCCACGTGCTGGGCCTGCCGGTGAACGTCAACGCGACGACCGCGCTCGACGGTTTCGCGGGCGGCGCCGCCGGCGTCGCGGTCGGCGCCGTGGTGGCGGTCTCGTCGCTCTACAACCCCGCGGCGGCCGGGTGGGTCGCGACCCGCATCGATCCGGCCCCGGCGGCGGCGCGCTTCGCCGTGCGCGGCGCGGTCGCGAGCTCGTCGGGCGGCGGTTTCGCGATCGGCGGCCAGACCTTCGACCTGAACGGCGTCGCGACGCCCGCCGGTTTCGGCCCCGGCCGGATCGTGCGCGTCGAGCTGCTGACCGTGCCCGGCGCGTCGGGCCGATATGCGGTGAGCGCGTTCGGCGACGGCGTCGCGCCGCCCGGGAACGGCCGCGAAGGCGAGCTCCGCGGCGTCGTCGCGGCGGTGGCGGACGCCGGGCACTTCGCGATCGGGGGCTTGGCCGTCGACGCCAGCCGGGCGGCGGTCACGCCGGCCGGCGCCGTCGTCGCCGCCAAATCGCTGGTGGAGGTGCACGGCGGCATGGTTCAAGGCGTGCTGGTCGCGACCCGGATCGACGTCGTGGCCGGCGACGACGACGGCGGCTCCGGCGGCGGGGGCGGCGGATCGGCCGGCGGCGACCAGTTCGAAATCCACGGCGAAATCCTGGGCGCGGTCGACGCGGCGCACCAGACGTTCACGATGCGGGGCCCGACCACCGTCGGCTACGCGGGCGCGACGTTCTCCGGCGGCGCCGCCGCGACGCTGGCCCGAGGCGCCAGGATCGAGGTCAAGGGCAACTTGTCGGCGGACGGCACGCAGGTGATCGCCACCAGGATCAAGTTCGACGACTGAGGACGGGCCGCCGCGGTCAGCGCAGCCGGTCGGCGACGACCTTGCTCGCGGTCGCCGCGACGCCGGTGTTGACGCAGCCCCACGCGATGTCGACGACGGACAGGCCGACCGGCCAGCCGCGCAGCGTGGCCAGGTTGGTCAGGTCGTAGGCCACGAAGGCCGCGAGGCCGAACAGGGCGCCATACAGCGCCGCGCCGCGCCGGTCGCCGGGCGCGCGCGGCCGGACGACGAATACCGTCACGCCGATGGCGTACAGCAGGTAGAACAGCGCCGCGGCGACGAAGTTCGGCCGATCCGCCATCAGGTGCCCGATGCCGCGCAGGTAGAGCGGCGTCGCCACGACGCCCAGCCAGATCGCGTCGAGCGCCATCATCGCGACGACGACGGCGAGCCAGGGCAGGAGGGTCTTCTTCAGCATGCGCGTTCCTCGCGGACAGGGGATGGCGGGGCGCCGGGACGGCTCGCCGCGGCTGCGGGCCGAGCCGTCACGAGCGGATCTTCAGCTCGAAGGGCGGGGCCTCGTCGGCGGCCGCGACAATGCGTGTCGCGCCGCCCCTGGCGCGTTCCCACCGGGCTCCGCAGTATGCACCGTTCCCCGCTCAACAGATTGGCCCACGTCGTCCGTGTCCGGCCGCGCCTGTTCATCGTCGCCGCGATCGGCGCCGCCACCGGTTTCGTCCTGCCGAACGGCATCGCGTCCCAGCCGGCGACGCGGTGGCTGATCGCGTGGAACGTGGCCGCATGGCTCTACATCACGTTGGCCGCGCTGATGATGGTGCGTTCGTCGAGCGACCACATGCGCCATCGCGCGCAGCTGCAGGACGACGGCAAATACGCCATCCTCGGCATGGTGGTCGTCTCGGCGGTGGCCAGCCTGGTGGCCATCGCGTTCGAACTGGCGGCGGTCAAGGACATGCACGGCTGGCTCAAGCAGGCCCACATCGCGCTCGCCGGCGTGACGGTGGTCGCCTCCTGGGGGTTCATCCAGGTGATGTTCGCGATGCACTACGCGCACGACTACTATCTGGCCGCCTGCCACGGCCGCAAGCCCGGCCTCGCGTTCCCGGACGACGACGACCCGGACTACGGCGACTTCTTCTATTTCGCCGCCGTCATCGGCACCTCCGGCCAGACCGCCGACGTGTCCTTCGTCACCAAACCGATGCGGCGCATCGGTTCGCTGCACTGCATCTTGGCCTACCTGTTCAACACGACGGTGCTGGCGCTGCTGATCAATATCGGCGCCAGCCTGTTTTGACGGGGCGGGGCGCGGCCTAAGCCAGCCGCGCCCGATGCCGCGCGATCTGCCGCCTGGCTTCCGCCGGCGCCGTGCCGCCGACGACCTGGCGCGCGTCCAGCGAGCCCTGCAGCGTCAGCACCGCGTAGACGTCTTCGCCGATGCCGGCATGGAAACCCTGGAGCACGTCCAACGGCAGTTCCGCGAGATCCGCGCCGCGGTCGATGGCGACCTTGACCGCGTGCGCGACGACCTCGTGCGCGTCGCGGAACGGCACGCCCCGGCGCACCAGGTAATCGGCGAGGTCGGTGGCGGTCGCGTAGCCGCGCTTGGCGGCGCGTTCCATCGCCTCGGGCTTGGCCGCGAGGCCGCCGCTGCGGGCCTGGGTGGCCGCATCGACTTCGCCGCCGACCATCTCCGCCATGATGCGCAGCGTGTCCTTGACCGTGTCCACCGTGTCGAACAGCGGTTCCTTGTCTTCCTGGTTGTCCTTGTTGTAGGCCAGCGGCTGGCCCTTCATCAACGTGATGAGCGCCATCAGGTGGCCCGTGACGCGGCCGCTCTTGCCGCGCGCGAGCTCGGCCACGTCGGGGTTGCGCTTCTGCGGCATGATCGACGAGCCGGTGCAATAGCGGTCCGACAGGTCGACATAGCCGAAATTCTGGTTCATCCACAGCACGATCTCCTCGGCCATGCGCGAGACGTGCATCATCACGATCGTCGCGAAGGCGGAGAACTCGATCGCGAAGTCCCGGTCGCTGACCGCATCCAGCGAGTTCTGGCAAACGCCGTCGAAACCCAGGGTTTTCGCGACCCGTTCGCGATCGAGCGGATAGCTGGTGCCCGCGAGCGCGGCCGCCCCCAGCGGCAGCCGGTTCAGGCGCTTGCGCGCGTCCGCGAGGCGCTCGGCGTCGCGGGCGAACATCTCGACGTAGGCCAGCAGATGGTGCGCGAAGCTGATCGGCTGCGCGACCTGCAGGTGCGTGTAGCCGGGCATCACGGTCCCGGTGTGGCCCTCGGCGACGGCCAGCAGCGCCCGCTGCATCTCGGCCAGCAGCACCGCGATCTCGTCGATTTCGCCGCGCAGCCACAAGCGGACGTCGGTGGCCACCTGATCGTTGCGCGAGCGGCCGGTGTGCAGGCGCTTGCCGGCGTCGCCGACGATCTCGGTCAGGCGCGCCTCGATGTTGAGGTGGACGTCTTCCAGCTCCAGCTTCCATTCGAAGCGGCCGCTTTCGATCTCGGCGCGGATCTGGGCCAGGCCGCGTTCGATGTCGGCGCGGTCCTGCGCGGTGATGATGCCGCGCGCGGCCAGCATCTCGGCGTGCGCGAGGCTGCCCGCGACGTCGGCGCCCCACAACCGCTTGTCGAAGCCGACGCTGGCGGTGTAGCGCTTGACCAGCTCGCTCATCGGCTCGGAGAACAGGGCCGACCAGGCCTGGGATTTCTTGTCGAATTGATTTCCGCTCATCACGTCTTTCGGCGACAGGCCGCCCGGGCCGGCGCGATGCATCGCGCAAACGCGTCCGCGGGGTTTCGGCGATGGCCGCAATTGTAGGCGCCCGCGCCGCGCCGCCGGCCGGCGCGCGGGCTTGCCGCCGCTGGCCGCGCTCGCCCACAATGCGGGGGAAATGGACGCCCCACGCACGATTCGTCCGCTGCCCCCGATGGGGCGGCGCTGAC
>JBEVLR010000318.1:0-3029 GCA_040509075.1 Burkholderiaceae bacterium
GGGTGGGATTGGCCGCTGATCGTCTCGCTGCGCATGCCGCGCGTGGCGGCGGCGGCGGGGGTCGGCAGCCTGCTCGCGCTGGCCGGCCTCGGCCTGCAGGTGCTGCTGCGCAATCCGCTCGCCGATCCCTACGTGCTGGGGCATTCGGGCGGCGCCTCGGTGGGCGCGCTGGCCGCCTTGCTGCTCGGCGCCGCGCTCTGGGCCGGCGCGGCCGTGGGGGCGTTGGCCGCGGGGCTGGCGCTGCTGTGGCTGGCGCGGCCGGCGCTGATGAATGCCGATGACGCTTCGCCGCGCCTCATCCTGCTGGGCGCGATGCTGGCGTCGATTTCAGGCGCGATCGCCACGTTGCTGCTCGCGCTGGTGCCCGATGAGCGGCTGCGCGGCGCGCTGTTTTGGATCGTTGGCGACTTGTCGGGCGCCCATGCGAGCCTGTGGAACCTGGCGGCGGCGGCCGCCTTCGTGGCGCTGCTGTGGGTGCGCGGGCGCTCGGTCGACCGGATGATGCTCGGCGCGGACGCCGCCTGGCTGCTCGGCGAGCCGGTGCGGCGCCTGCGGCTGGAGCTGCTTGCGGCGGCGTCGATCGCGGTCGGCCTGGCCGTGTCGACGGCGGGCGCGATCGGCTTCGTCGGCCTGGTCGTGGCGCAGGGCTGGCGCCTGGCGGGCGTGCTGCGCACCCGCGAGCTGGCGATCCTGTCGGCGTTCTCGGGCGCCGCGCTGCTGATGACGGCCGATTCGCTGGCCCGCACGATCGCCTCGCCGCTGGAACTGCCGGTCGGCGCGGTGATGGCGCTGGTCGGCGCGCCGTGCTTCATCTGGTTTCTCGCGAAGGGCGTGCGGTGAGGGCGCCGCTGCTCGAAACCCGCGCGCTGACGCTGCGCGCGGCCGGCAAGCCGTTGGTCGACGGCCTGGGCTGGTCGGTCAACGCCGGGGAACGCTGGTGCGTGATCGGCCGCAACGGCGCCGGCAAGAGCCTGGTGCTGCGCGCGCTCGCCGGGCTCGGCGTGCCGCAGCGCAGCGGCGAGGTGTTCTGGCGGGGACGCCCGCAGTCGGCCTGGCCGGCGGACGCGGCGGCCGCGCTGCGCGCGCTGATGCCGCAACAGGCGCACGATCGCTTCGCGCTGACGGTGGAGCGGGCGTTGACGCTGAGCGAAGCGGCTCCGGCGATGCCCGCGGCGGCGAACGCCGGGTTCGCGGACGCTGGTGCCTTGACCCGCGCGCAAGAGGGCCCGGGCGCATCGCTGCTGCGGCGGCGTTCGGAATTGACGGCGGCGTTGGACATCGTCGCGCTCGGGCCGCGGCGGATCGACCAGCTGTCCGGCGGCGAGCGCCAGCGCGTCGCGCTGGCGCAGTGCGCGACGCAAGGCGCGGCGCTGATGCTGCTCGACGAACCGGTGTCGTTCCAAGACCCGGCGCACCAGCAGGCGGTGGGGCGCTGGCTGGCCGCCGCCGCCGATCCGGCGGGACGGGCTTGGATCGCGACCGCGCACGATCCGAGCTGGATCGCGCGCGTCGCCACGCACGTGCTGGCGCTGTTCGGCGACGGCCGCTGGCAGGCCGGGAGCGTCGACGACATGCTCGTCGAATCGGTGCTCGAGCGCACCTATGGCTGTCCTTGGCGATCGGTCGACGGCGCGTGGTTGGCGCGATGACCGCCGCCCGGCCGCCCGAAGGCGCGTCACCGGAGTGCGCGAGCACGGAGGTTTCCCGGTGCCCGCCGCCCGGCCGCCCGAAGGCGGGTCACCGGAGTGCGCGAGCACGGGGGTTTCCCGATGACCGCCGCCCGGCCGCCGCGCGCCCAGCGCCGATGCCGTGGAGCCCATCAGGGCGCAGGGGGGCGTGTCGGCGGCGCGGACGCCATCGCGCGCGCGAGCGCGTTGCCGAGCTCGATCACGGCCATCGCGTAGTAGCTCGACCAGTTGTAGCGCGTCACCACGTAGAAGTTCTGCGTGCCGGCCACGAAGCTCGGCGCGGCGCGGCCGTTCTGCAGCTCGATCAGCGCCAGCAGGCCGTCGTAGGCGCGCGCGGCGTCGGGGAGCGCGACGCCGGAGTCGATCATCTGCGCGGCGGTGAAGGTCGGCACGATGTCGGGGCCGACCAGCCGCGCGCGCGCAGCGGGATCGGCCGGCGCCGACACGTCGAAAACGGTCGGCACGCCGGGCCGCCAGCCGAAGGCCGCGAGGTAGTTGGCGACGCTGTAGATCACGTCGTCGCCGCCGGCCGCGAGGTCGACGTGGCCGTCATGGTCGGCGTCGACCGCATATTTCATCAAGCTGCTGGGCATGAACTGCGGCCATCCCACCGCGCCCGCGAACGATCCGCGCACGCTGGCCGGATCGCGGTTTTCCAGCGCGCACCAGACGAGGAACGCGCGCAGCTCGTCGCGGTAGAAGCCGCTGCGGTCCGAGCGGCCCGTCGGGAAATCGAACGCCAGCGTCGCGAGCGAGTCCAGCGCGCGGAAGCCGCCCGTCATGCGGCCGTAGCCGGTCTCGACGCCGAGGATCCCGGCGATCAGCGCGGGCGGCACGCCGTAGCGCATCTGCGCGTCGGCCAGTGCGCGCGCATGGGCCCGCCACCATTGCACGCCGGCGGCCAGCCGCTTCGGCTCGATGAAGCGCGCCCGGTAAGCGGCCCAGTTCTTCGCGCTGCCGGCAGGCCCCGGCATGATCGCTTTCGCGACGCCGGGCTGATAACGCGCCTCGGCCAGCGCGGCTTCGACCCAGGCGCGGTCCAGACCTCGGTCAACGGCCAGCTGCGCCGCGAAGGCCAGCACGTCGTCGCGTCGGCCGTACGGCACGGCGTCGGGTGCGTCGCCGTCGCGGGCGGTGGAATCGGCCCTCTTTTTTTTCCTGTTCGTTTTCGCCTTGGACTTCGCGTTCGAATGCGCCCCGTCGCCAGCCCGCGCGGCGGCCCGCGGCGGCGCGGGCGCATGCGCGGTCGCCGCACCTGCACCCAGCCAGAGCAGCATCGGCAAGATCCACGCCGCGAAACGGGCATCGCCCCGCGAGAGAAAACAGGGGCTGCGGCGGAAG
>JBEVLR010000319.1:0-8060 GCA_040509075.1 Burkholderiaceae bacterium
ATCACGCAGCCGATCGCGGCGCCATGGGACTCGCCGAAATTGGTCACGCGGAAAAGCTCGCCGAAGGTGCTGCCTGCCATGGGTCGATTGTAGGGGGCGCGCGGATCGGCATGCCATCCGCCGCGGCGGCGCCCGTGGCGGCGATCCGCGGCCGAGCGACGCAAAAAGACCACGAGGACGTGCTTTATTCACGCGTCAACGGCAGGGCATCCAGGGCAAAGTCGCAGGATGCTGTCATCCGATCTTCAAGATCGCGTCATGGGAGGCGCAACCGGCGGAAAACAGGCGGGCCAGCCGCATTGCCGGGTTGCCAACCGAGTCCGCGCCGAACTCCTCGACCGCGCACCGAAAGCCCTCGCCGCCGCGCTCGCCGGCGCCCCTGCGCTCGCCCCGGCGGCGCCGGGGAATGCGGCCGCCGATCCGACCATCGCGCTGCCGCTGTGGGCATTCTGGCTCGCCGCGGCGGCGCTGTTCGGCCTGGCGGGCGCGCTGTTCGCTCAGATCGTCGGCGCCCGCCGATCGCAGTCGCGGGAACGCCTCGCCAATCGATTGATCGACCAGAGCCCGCAGCTCGTCTGCGTGCTCGATCCGAACGGCGCGCTGCGCCACTTGAACGCCACCGGCCGCCACTGGCTGGGCGTCACGAAGGCCCAAATCGCCGGACGCCGTTTCAGCGAGATCCCGGCCTTGAACCTCGACACCGCCCAGGCCGCGGCGTTGCAGGCCGCGATCGACCAGGCCGCCGCGGGCGCGGCGGCCTCGCATGAACTTCGCTTGGCGCGTCCGGACGGCGGCGCGCTGACGCTCGAACTGTCGATCCGCCCGATCCCCCGCGCGCGCGACGCGGCGCCCAACCTGATCGTGGAAGGGCGCGACATCACCTTGAGCAAGGCCGCGGAAGACAAGCTCCACCTCGCCGCGGCGGTGTTCGAACAAGCCCGCGAGGGTTTCGTGATCGCCGATCGCGAAGGCCGGGTCGTCACCGTGAACCAGGCGTTCTGCGACATCAGCGGCTACCCTGCCGACGAGCTGCAAGGCCGGCAGACCGCCGCGCTCGGGTTCGGCATCGGCCGCCACGACGTCCGCCGCCAGATCCGGATCGCGCTGCAGGCCAGCGGCCACTGGCAGGGCGAGGTCCGCACGTCCCGCAAGGACGGCAGCCTCTACACCTGCTGGGTCGCGATCACGCGCCAGTGCGGCGCCGCCGGCGAGACGACGCATTACATCGGCATCCTGAACGACATCACGCAGTTCCGCGAAGTGGAGAGCAGCCTCGTGCGCCTGGCGCACGTCGACACCCTGACCGACCTGCCCAACCGCAGCCTCCTCGCCGACCGCGTCGGCCAGCTGACCAGCGTGTCGCGCCGCGACCATCGGTCGTTCGCGCTGATGTTCATGGACCTCGATCAGTTCAAGAACATCAACGACACGCTCGGCCACAGCGTCGGCGACGCGCTGCTCGCCGAAGTGGCGCGACGGCTCCAGGGCAGCTTGCGCGAATGCGACACCGTCGCCCGGCTGGGCGGCGACGAGTTCGCGGTGCTGCTGCCCGGCACCGATGCGCGCGGCGCGGAGCTGGTGGCCATCAAGCTGCTCGAACGCCTCGCCGAGCCGTGCATGGTCGAAGGCCACGAATTGAGCATGACGACGTCGATCGGCATCGCGATCTATCCGTCCGACGGCGACGACTACGAGATCCTGTCGCGCAACGCCGATACGGCGATGTACCGCGCGAAACACGAGGGCAAGGCGACCTGGCGCTTTTTCGCCGCCGGCATGCAACAGCGTTCCGCGCGCCAATTGCAGCTGGAATCGGCGCTGCGCCGGGCGCTAGAACGGCAGGAACTGCTGCTGCACTACCAACCGCAGCTCGACGGCGAAGGGCGGGCGCTGGTGGGGGTCGAGGCGCTGCTGCGCTGGCGCCATCCCGAATTCGGCATGGTCTCGCCCGCGGAGTTCATTCCGCTGGCCGAGACCAGCGGCCAGATCGTCGCGATCGGCGAATGGGTGTTGCGCACGGCGGTCAAGCAGTTGAAGGCCTGGATGGACGCCGGCATGCCCGCCATGGTCGTCGCGGTCAACCTATCGGCGGTGCAGTTCCGCCACCCGGGCCTGCCCGACGTCGTCCAACGCGCGCTGGCCGACGCCGGCCTGCCCGCCCAGCACCTGGAGCTCGAGTTGACCGAGAGCGTGACCGCGAATCCGGCGGCGGCGATCTCGATGATGGACGCGCTGCACCGCCTCGGGGTACGGCTGTCGCTGGACGATTTCGGCACCGGCTATTCGTCGCTGAGCCATTTGAAGCGCTTTCCGCTGCACACGCTCAAGATCGACCAATCGTTCGTGCGCGACATCGACACCGACCCGGACGACCGGGCCATCGTGCAGGCCATCATCCAGATGGCGCGGGCGCTCAAGCTGCAAACGATCGCCGAAGGCGTCGAAACGCAGGCCCAGCATCAATTCCTCCGTCGCGAAGGCTGCGACATGATGCAGGGCTACCTGTTTTGCCGGCCGATGGATGCCGACGCGCTGCAGGCCTGGATCGCCGCGCGCGACCCGGTGGAATCGGCCAGCCGGGCACCGCTGGTCGCGGCCTGAAACGCCGCCCAGGCCGGCCCGGCGCCCCCGAGGGCCGCACGCGCCACCGCCGGGCCGCCGTTCATTTCACAGGCTCTGCCCGACTTTCGTGTCTTCTTCCGAGGGCCAGTCGCGGATGTAGGCCTTGAGCATTCGGTTCTCGAAGTCCTGGGATTCGACCACCGTGCGCGCGACGTCGTAGAACGAGATCACGCCCATCAAGGTCTGCCCATCGAGCACCGGCATATAGCGCGCATGGCGGCCGAGCATCATGCGGCGCACTTCGTCGATCTCGGTCTCGGGCGTGCAGGTGAGCGGCGCATCGTCCATCACCGATCGGACGCGGATGGAGCCGATCGTGCCGCCGTTGCGGACGGTCGCGCGGATCACCTCGCGAAACGTGAGCATGCCCGTGAGCTCGCCCAGATCCATCACCACCAGCGAGCCGATGTCGTGCTCGGCCATCGTGGTGACCGCTTCATGAAGCGCCTGGTCGGGCGAGACCGTGAACAAGGTATTGCCTTTGACACGCAGGATATCGCTGACTTTCATGGCAACGTCTCCGTCGAAGATCGGTGAATCAGGCGTTCAACATAACATATCGGAACCACGATGCCAACAAACGCCGAGGCATGGTGGCCTGCCCATATCGGACGAGGCCCCCGGGCGTTTATATTCATCGCCACGGGCTGGACGCCGCCCTCCGAATATTGGGCCGGCTGCAACGCCGTGCTGGAAATCGTGCGGCCCGCTTCCTGTTCTCATTTCCGGCGAGCAGGAACATACGGGCCATACCCGACCCGGGCTCAGCCCGCAGAAAAGGGAATATGGGGTTGGAATCCCCGTCGCCTGGTCAAGGCTCGGAAGACGGCCCCGGGATGCGCGCTCCCGCCCCCAGGCGCATCAGCATCTCGTCGACGATCCCTTCCAGCCCGAACTTCGCCTTCCAGCCCCAATCGCGGCGCGCGGCGTGGTCGTCGATCGACCGCGGCCAGCTCGCCGCGATGGCCTGACGGAAATCGGGCACGCAATCCATGGTGAAGCCGGGCAACCTCCGGGCGATCGCGTCGGCGAGCCGGCGCGGCGTGACGCTGACCGCCGACACGTTGTAGCCGCCGCGTTCGGCGATGCGGTCGAGCGGCGCCTCCATCAGCTCGATCGTCGCGCGCAGCGCATCGTCCATCAGCATCATCGGCAGCGCCTGGTCTTCCTCCAGGAAACAGGTGTAGCGCCCGTCGCGCAGCGCCGCCCGGAAGATCTCGACCGCGTAATCGGTGGTGCCGCCGCCGGGCGGCGTCTTCCAGCTGATCAGGCCGGGGTAGCGCACGCTGCGCACGTCGACGCCGTGGTTGGCGTGGTACCACGCGCACCAGCGTTCGCCGGCGAGCTTGCTGATGCCGTAGATGGTGGTCGGCTCCATCACCGCATGTTGCGGCGTGCCGTCGGGCGGGGTCGTGGGCCCGAACGCCGCGATCGAGCTGGGCCAGAAAATCTTGTCGAGCGCATGCGACCGCGCCGTTTCCAGCACGTTCAGCAATCCGGTCATGTTCAGGTTCCAGGCCCACCGGGGATGCCTTTCGCCGTTGGCCGACAGCGCCGCCGCGAGCAGATAGACCTGCGTGATGCCGTGACGCTCGACGACCGCGGTCAGCGCGGCCGCGTCGGTCACGTCGAGCTGCTCGTGGGACAAGCCGGGCGAGCGTCCGACAGGCGCGAGGTCGCTGGTGACGACCCGGTCGACGCCATCGCGCGTCGACAACGCGCCGGCGAGCTCGGAGCCGATCTGCCCGTTCGCTCCGATGACCAGGATGCGCGCGCCGCGGCTCCTCATGGCCGCCTTTCGCCCGCCGCTCCGACGTCCGCCCGCCGCCGGGCGGCGGCCCGAGGCGCGGGCCTGCCCGCGCCGTTCACCCGCCTCCTCCGATCAAGCCCAGCTCCCGGCCCGCGACCGTGAACGCGTCCACCGCCCGGTCGAGGTGATGGCGATCGTGCACGGCGCTCATCTGCACCCGGATGCGGGCCTGCCCATCAGGCACGACCGGAAAAAAGAAACCGACCGCGTAGACGCCCAGCTCCATGACGCGCCGGCTGAGCTGCTGCGCCTTGCCCGCGTCGTGCACCATGATCGGCACGATCGGATGCTCGCCGGGCTTGATTTCGAAGCCCGCGGCGGCGATGGCCTCGCGGAAATAAGCGGTGTTGCCGGCGAGCTTGTCCTTCAGCGCGGTGCCGCTTTCGAGCAGGTCGAGCACCGCGATGGACGCGCCGACGATGGGCGGCGCGACCGTGTTCGAGAACAGGTACGGCCGCGAGCGCTGGCGCAGCAGTTCGATCACTTCCCGTTTGCCGCAGGTGAAGCCGCCCGACGCGCCGCCGAGCGCCTTGCCCAGCGTGCCGGTGATGATGTCGACCCGGCCGAACACGCCGCGGTGCTCGTGCGTGCCGCGGCCGCGTTCGCCCAGGACGCCGCTCGCGTGGCACTCGTCGACGCCCAGCAGCGCCCCGTACCGATCGCAGAGCGCGCGGATCTTGTCGAGCCGCGCGATCGTGCCGTCCATCGAGAACACGCCGTCGGTGAACACGAGCTTGAAGCGCGCGCCGGCCGCGTCGGCCGCCTGCAGCTGGGCTTCGAGGTCGGCCATGTCGTCGTGCGCGTAGCGCAAGCGGCTGGCCTTGCACAGGCGGATGCCGTCGATGATCGAGGCATGGTTCAGCGCGTCGCTGATGACGGCGTCGCCTTCGCCCAGCAGCGGCTCGAACAGGCCGCCGTTGGCGTCGAACGCGGCGGCGTACAGGATCGCGTCTTCGGCGCCCAGGAACGCCGCGAGGCGCCGCTCCAGCGTCTTGTGGAGGTCTTGCGTGCCGCAGATGAAGCGCACCGAACTCAAGCCGTAGCCATGGGTGCGCAACGCCTCGTGGGCGGCCGCGACGACCCGCGGATCCGACGACAGCCCGAGGTAGTTGTTGGCGCACAGGTTGATCAGCTCGCGGCCGTCCTGCAGCCGGACCAGCGCACCCTGCGGCGTCGCGATGATCCGTTCGCCCTTGAAGAGCCCGTCGGCGCGCATGCCGTCGAGTTCGCAGCGGCAATGCCGGTTGAAATCGGCCGCGGTCGTCATGTCGGTTCGTCCTTTTTTTGGGAAATGCGTCCGCGCCGCGCCCTCAGGCCGGCAGCACCTCGGCGAGCCGGATCCGGTCGACTTGCATCAGCGCGCGGGCCCCGGCCAGCGCGTCGATCGGCGCCAGCAGCATCAGGTCGACCAGCGGCGTCAACGGCGTGTGGGCCGGATCGCACAGCAGCACGTAGCGCGACGGGCCCGTTTCGTCGAGGCGGCCCACCCAATCGAGCGCCGTCAACGACGCCAGCGCCGACTCGATCTGCAGCGGGTCGATGCGCAGCGCGGCCGCGAGATCGACGCCGGTCAGGCCGTGGCCGCCCGCTTCCCGCGTCCGCTGCAGGCGGCGCACGATGTCGAGCGCCAGGGCGAAGCCGTGCCCCGGCCGCGAACCGTGCCGCACCATGCGCAGCTTGAGGCTGGGCGCATAAGCGGCGATGACGGCGCCGAACAGCACGATCAGCCAGCCGAGGTAGATCCACAGCAGGAAGATCGGCACCGTCGCGAACGCGCCGTAGACGCTGGAATAGCTGGGCACCAGCGCGAGGTACCAGCCCAGCACGCGCTTGGCGGCCTCGACGCCGACCGCGACGAACAGGCCGCCCGCGGTCGCGTGGCTCCAGGCCACCGGCGCGTTGGGGACGTAGAAATACAGCGCGCTCATCGCCGCCGCGAGCGCGCCGAACTCGGCGATCGCCAGCGAAAAGCTGACGCCGCCGTTCATCTGCGCGACGATGCCGGTCGACGCCGAGATCGCGTAGGACGTCAGCGTCAGGCTCGCGCCGAGGGTCAGCGGGCCCAGCGTCACGGCGGCCCAATAGACCAGCACGCGCTGCGCGATCGGGCGCGGCCTCTTCACGCGCCAGATCGCGTTGAGCGTGCGGTCGATGGTCAGCATCAGCGCCATCGCCGTGAAGCCGAGCGCGATCAGGCCGAACGCGCCGAGCCGGCTCGCCTTGGCCGCGAACATCGTCAGCGCGCCCAGCACCGGCTTGGCGATGTTGGGCGGCACGAGGCTTTGCAGGAAATACTTCTCCAGGCCGCCCTGGAACGACGAGAACATCGGGAACGCCGTGAACACGGCCAGCATCACCGTCAGCAGCGGCACGAGCGAGATCAGCGTGGTGAACGTCAAGCTGCTGGCCGTGAGGCCCAGCCGATCGTCGCGGAAGCGCTCTCGCAGCGTGCGCAGCGTCTCGAACCAAGGCCAGGTGCGCAGCGTCCGCAGCGATTCGTTCCACGACAGGCGCGGCGAGGCATCGACGATCTTGGAAGTCACCATGGCGACTATCATGCCAAACATGGCTGACCTCCGGCGCGGGGCCTCTTCCCCTCCTCCTTCCTTTGCCGCCCCCGACCGCATCACCGCCGCGACACGGATCGCCGCCGCCGCGTCGGCCGTGCTGCTGATCGCGCTCGGCATCGGCTGGGAGCTGGCCTGGGCGCCGCTGGGCCACGGCACGCTGGTCGTCAAGGTCGTGCCGCTCCTGCTCGCGCTGCCGGGATTGCTGAAGTACCGGATGATCACTTATCGCCGGCTCAGCCTGGCGGTCTGGCTCTACGCCGCCGAAGGCGCGCTTCGCGTCGGCGACCCGTGGCCGGTCGGCCCGCTCGCTGCGGCCGAACTCGCGCTCTCCATCGTGCTGTTCGCCGCCTGCGCGACCCAGGTCCGCTGGCGCCTCGTCGCCGCGGGACGCCGGGCCCGCGGCGGCGCGTCCGCCGCGCACGACCCGCGGGCCGGCGCGGGCACCGCGCGTTGAGGCGTTGCCGGCGATGAAGGCGCTGCTGGACGATCTGCGCGCGATCGTCGGCGCGCGCCACCTGCTCGCCGCCGAGGACGACGACCGCGGCGACCTGCTGCGGTTCGAACGCGACTGGCGCGGCCGCAGCCAGGGCCGCAGCCTGGCCGTGGTGCAGCCGGCGAGCGCCGCCGAGCTGGCCGCCGTCGTGCGGCGCTGCGGACGGTCGGCAGGCGTCAGCATCGTCGCCCAGGGCGGCAACACGGGGCTGGTGGGCGGGGGCGGGCCCGACGCGTCGGGCACGCAGGTGGTCGTCAGCACGAAGCGCCTGCGCGCCGTGCGCGGGATCGATCCGGACAACCAGACCGCCACCGTCGAAGCCGGCCTCCCGCTGCAGGAGCTGCAACAGGCGGCCGCGGCCGCCGGCCTGCTGTTTCCGCTGAGCCTGGCGGCCGAAGGCAGCTGCACGATTGGCGGCAACCTCGCCACCAACGCAGGAGGCACGCAAGTGGTTCGCTACGGCAACACGCGCGAGCTGTGCCTGGGCCTCGAGGTGGTCACCGCCCAGGGCGAGGTGTGGGACGGCCTCGCCGGCCTGCGCAAGGACAACACCGGCTACGACCTG
>JBEVLR010000320.1:0-3055 GCA_040509075.1 Burkholderiaceae bacterium
AGCGTGATGTATCCCAATACTCCGGGCAGCCGGTTCGACCACGAATATTGCCGCGACAAGCACATGCCGCTCGTCAAGGCGCTCATGGGCGCGGCCTGCAAGTACTACACGATCGACAAGGGCCTGTCGGGCGACACGCCCGGCTCGCCGCCGCGCTACATCGGCGTGTGCCATATCTTCAGCAACACGCTCGAGGAATTCCAGGCGGGTTTCGAGCCGCACGCCCGCGAGATCCAGCACGACATCCCGAACTACACCGACTTGCTGCCCGTCATCCAGATCAGCGAGGCCGTCGTCGGCTGAACGATCCGCCGCGGCGCGGCCCCGGACGTCGCCCGATCTCGAGCCGGGCGCCACGAGAAGCCCGAGGTCGGCCGCGGCGGCATCCCCGCCGTTCAACGGGATGCGCGGCAGGCCGCCCTTCCGCGCGCGACGCGGTCAGCCCGCGCCCGGGAGCGGCGACGCGGCCGTCTTCGCCGCGATCTCCTCGCGCAGGCGTTTCAGCCGCGTGCGCGGATCCTCTTGCGTCTTCGCTTCGTGCAGCTTCATTTCGGCGATGAACCGGCTGGGCACCCCGGCCACGGTGTCGCGGCCTTTCTTGCGGCGGCGCAGCGTGCTGACCGACAGCGTCGTCCGTGCCCGCGTGATGCCCACATACATCAGGCGGCGCTCTTCCTGCAGGCGATCGGCCGTCATCTCTTCCGAGTCGGCCCGGAACGGCAGCAGGCCTTCGTTGATGCCCGCCAGCACGACGTGCGGCCACTCCAGGCCCTTGGCCGCGTGCAGCGTCGACAGCGTGACGACGTCCTGCTCCTGGCCGCGCTCGGCCAGGCTCAGGATCACGCTGATCGACTGCGCGACGTCGAGCACGCTCTTCTTCTCGCCCTCGGAGGCGCCGCCGTCCGGCGTGATCTCGCCGCCGCAGCGCCGCGCGACCCAATCGACGAAATCCATCACATTGCTCCAGCGGCCCTGGGCGGCCTTCTCGGACTCCTCGCCGTCATGCAGGTGCTGCTCGTAGCCGATGTCCTTCAGCCACTCGAGCAGCATCGGCTTGGCGGCTTCGGCGCCGACGGTGGTTTTCGCCCGGTGCTGGAAGTCGTTCACGGTGCGGCCGAACTCGTGCAGCGCGTCGATCGCCTTCGATTTCAGCGCGACGCCCAGCGACTCGGCGAACAATGCCTCGAACATGCTGGCCTTCCACTTGCCGGCGAAATCGCCGAGCGCGGCGAGCGTCGCATGGCCGATTCCGCGCTTGGGCGTGGCGACGGCGCGCAAGAAGGCCGGGTCGTCGTCCTGGTTCACGATCAACCGCAGCCAGGCGCATAGGTCCTTGATTTCGGCGCGGTCGAAGAAACTCTGGCCGCCAGATACCTTGTAGGGTATTTGGGCGGCGCGCAGCTTCTGCTCGAACGCGCGCGACTGGTGGTTGGCGCGGTAAAGCACCGCGAAATCGGCGAATTTCACGCGGCCGTCATCGCCGCGCAGCGACTGGATGCGGGCGACGGCCCGTTCGGCTTCGTGTTCCTCGCCGTCGCATTCGACGACGCGGACCGCCTCGCCCTCGCCGTGATCGCTCCAGAGCTTCTTCGGGAAGATCTTCGGGTTCAGCGCGATCACCTCGTTGGCCGCGCGCAGGATCGCGCCCGTCGAGCGGTAGTTCTGCTCGAGCGGGATCACCTTCAGCGTCGGATAGTCGGCCGGCAGCCGCTTCAGGTTGTCGATCGTCGCGCCGCGCCAGCCGTAGATGCTCTGGTCGTCGTCGCCCACCGCGGTGAAGCGCGCGCCACCGGGATCGCCCACGAGCTGCTTCAGCAGTTCGTACTGCGTGGCGTTGGTGTCCTGGTATTCGTCGACGAGCACGTGGCGGAACAACGCCTGCCATTTCGCGCGGACGGCCCCGTCCCGCCGCAACAGCTTCAAGGGCAAGCCGATCAGGTCGTCGAAATCGACCGCCTGGTAGGCTTGCAGGCGTTCCTCGTAAAGGCGCATCACGCGGGCGGCCGCCTGTTCGTCGGCGTCCTTCGCGACGCCGGCCGCCGCGGCGCCGTCCAGGCCGATGTTCTTCCACAGGCTGATCGTCCACTGCCACCGGCGCGCGAGCTTGGCGTCGGTCGTGCCGCCGGCGTCCTTCAGCACGCCCAGCACGTCGTCGCTGTCGAGGATGGAGAACCGCTGCTTCAAGCCCATTTGCGCGCCGTCCTCGCGCAGCAGGCGCACGCCGAGCGAATGGAACGTGCCGATCGCCAGATCCTTGGCCGCGCGCGCGCCCACCAGCTGTTTCGCCCGCTCGCGCATTTCCTGCGACGCTTTGTTCGTGAACGTGATGGCGGCGATTTCCCGCGGCGCCAGGCCGGACTGCAGCAAACGGACGATCTTGTAGGTGATCACCCGCGTCTTGCCCGAACCGGCACCGGCCAGCACCAGGCACGGGCCGTCCAGATGATGGACGGCTTCCATCTGCGCGTTGTTCAGGCCGGCGGCGGGTGCCGCGCCGGAAGAGCGGGAATCGTGGGCGGCGACCATGGAGACGACACGGGGAATCGGGAAAAGGAACGCCGCCTTGACGCAACGGTACCGGGCTTCGGAAGGTGGGCGCGCCACGGGCGGGCGCGCCGCGCGACTTTCGCCCCGGCCGATCATAGCGAACCCTTCGCGCCAGGCTTGCGGGCGCGGGCGGGCGCCCGCGTCGGCAACAAAATTTGGGCCGGCGCGTAAACCGTTCGAAGACGCGGCCCGTTAAACCTCCGTCCCTCTCTTGAGTCGATGGGGCTCCGCCACTCGACTCAACCCCCTCGGGGGGCAGCGGCAACGCCGCCTGGGGGTGCCCATTAGATCAACTCGAAAGGTTTCATCATGAAGAACGTCCTGATCGCTTCCCTGCTGCTCGCCGCCGCCGCCACCGTGTCGGCCCAAGGCACCCCGGCCGCCGCCCCGTCCACGGACGCCACCGCGTCCGCCCCGGCCAAGCACAAGGCCAAGCACGCCGCCAAGCACGCCAAGAAGGCCGCCAAGGCCGATGCCTCCGCGTCGATGAGCCAATGATCCGCCTCCG
>JBEVLR010000321.1:0-8672 GCA_040509075.1 Burkholderiaceae bacterium
GACGCTGATGCTGCACGGCGGCCACCTGGTGAGCTGGATCCCCGCCGGCGGCGAAGAGCAGCTGTACCTGTCGCCGACGAGCCGCTACGGCGAAGGCCACGCCGTGCGGGGCGGCGTGCCGGTGATCTTTCCGCAGTTCGCCATGCGCGGCGCCTTGCCGCGCCACGGGTTGCTGCGCACGCGCGCCTGGCGGCTCGAACCCGCGCCATCGCACGGCGAACATGCGCAGGCGGTCGTCCGCTTCGCCGCCGACGATCGGACGCGCGCGATCTGGCCGCACGGGTTCGAAGCCGAACTGACCGTCAGCATCGCCGGCCGGCAGCTCGACGTCGAACTCTCCGTGACCAACACCGGCGACACGCCGTTCGAGTTCACCGCCGCGCTGCATTCGTACCTGCGCGCCCGGGACGTGCTCAAGGCGCAGCTCGAAGGCCTCCAGGCCGTCAACTACGAGGACAACGCCACCGGCCAATGGCAGATGCAGTGGGGCGACGTGACGCAGGTGATCGGCGAGATCGACCGCATCTACCGCGACGCCCCCGCGACGCTGACGCTGCGCGAGCGCGGCCGCAGGCTCTCGATCGCGCGCGAGGGTTTCCCGGATGTCGTCGTCTGGAATCCGGGCCCCGCCAAAGGCGCGGCCCTGGACGACATGCCGGCCGGCGACTGGCAGCGCATGCTGTGCGTCGAAGCGGCGCGGGTCATCGAGCCGAAGACGCTGGCGCCGGGCGAACAATGGTTCGGCCTGCAGACATTGACCGCCGGCTGACCGGCCGGGACACACCGATGCACCTCCACATCCTCGGCATCTGCGGCACGTTCATGGGCGGGCTGGCCGCGCTGGCGCGCGAAGCCGGCCACCGCGTGACCGGTTGCGACGCCAACGTCTACCCGCCGATGAGCGACCAGCTGCGCGCGCTGGGCATCGAGCTGATCGACGGCTGGGGCACCGATCAGGTCGCGCTCTCCCCCGACGTGTTCGTCGTCGGCAACGCCGTCTCGCGCGGCAACCCGTTGATGGAAGCCGTGCTCGACGCCGGCCTGCCCTACGTCAGCGGCCCGCAATGGCTCGCCGACGGCGTGCTCGGCGGCCGCCACGTGTTGGCCGTCGCCGGCACCCACGGCAAGACGACCACGACCGCGATGCTCGCGTGGATCCTGCACCAAAGCGGCCTGGAGCCGGGTTTCCTGGTCGGCGGCGTGCCGCTCAACTTCGGCGTCTCCGCGCGGCTGGGCGCGCCGCGCGGCGCCGGCGGCGCGCTGTCGCCGTTCGTCATCGAGGCCGACGAGTACGACACCGCCTTCTTCGACAAGCGCAGCAAGTTCGTGCATTACCGTCCGCGCACGGCCGTGCTGAACAACCTCGAATTCGACCACGCGGACATCTTCCCCGACCTGGGCGCGATCGAAACCCAGTTCCACCATCTCGTCCGCACGATTCCGGCCCATGGCCGGCTGGTGGTCAACGCGCGTGAAGAATCGCTGCAGCGCGTGCTCGACCGCGGCTGCTGGAGCGAAGTGCAGCGCTTCGGCGCGCGCAGGGAAGAACCGGGCGCGCTGCGCGCCCGCGGCGAGCCGCACGCGTTCGACGTGCTGCGCGGCTCGATGAAGATCGCGCGCGTGGAATGGCCGTTGCTCGGCGAGCACAACCAGATGAACGCGCTGGCCGCGATCGCCGCGGCGGAACACGTCGGCGTCGAACCGGCCAAGGCCGCGGCCGCGCTCGCTTCTTTCAAGAACGTCGCGCGCCGGCTCGAGCTGAAGGGCGAAGCCGGCGGCGTCCGGGTCTACGACGATTTCGCGCACCATCCGAGCGCGATGCACACCACGATCGATGGCCTGCGGCGCAAGGTCGGCCCGCAACGCATCCTCGCCGTGTTCGAGCCGCGCTCCAACACGATGAAGCAAGGGGCGATGAAGGCCCAGTTGCCCTGGGCGCTCGAAGAAGCCGATCTGTCTTTCTGCCTGTCGGACGGGCTGTCGTGGGATCCGCGCGAGGCGCTCGCGCCGATGGGCGGCCAGGCTCAGGTTTGCGGCACGGTGGGCGCGCTGGTCGCGGCCGTCGCGGGCGCGGCGCGGCCCGGCGACCACGTCCTGTGCATGAGCAACGGCAGCTTCGGCGGCGTGCACGCCAAGCTGCTGTCCACGCTCGGGGCGCCGCGCGCCTGAACGCCGGGGACGCGCGCCGCGTGAGGCCGACCCACCTCCTCTACCTGCACGGCTTCCGGTCGTCTCCGCGCTCGTTCAAGGCGCGGTGGATGGCCGACTGGGCCGCGCGCCACCGACCCGATCTCGTGTGGGCGTGCCCGCAGCTGCCGCCGTCGCCGGCCGCGGCGATGGCCGCGATCCGTTCCCTGATTTCGGGCTGGCCGGCGGAATCCAGCGGCGTGATCGGCAGCTCGCTCGGCGGCTTCTATGCGACGGCGATCGCGCAGCGGACGGGCTGGCGCGCCGGGCTGATCAATCCGGCGGTCGACCCGGCGCGCGATCTGGCCGCGCACATCGGGCGGCAGACGATGTACCACGCGACGGACGAATCGTTCGACTTCCGAGCCGGCGACGTTGACGAGCTGGCCGCGATGACGCCGCCGACGCCGCTCACGCGCCCGGAGCGGATCTTCGCGATCATCGCCAAGGGCGACGAGGTGCTGGATTGGCGGGAGATGGCGGCCCGGTACGCGCACGGCCCGATGAAGCTGATCGCCGGCGGCGATCACGGGCTCGCGGATTTCGCCGAGCATGCGCCGGACTTGCTGAGGCATCTCGGATTGGCGCCTTGAGCGGACGCCGCGCGGGGAACCGGGCCACCGTTCGCGTTCGCCGGCCGCCGCCGCGCGGCCCCGGCGCGGGCCCGCTTTCCGCTCTTCGGGCGGCGGGGCCGTGCCGGTCCGCCTTCGCCGACCGTTTCCTTCCCTTCCATCAGGGCCGACGCGGCGGGCGTCGCGTCGTTGCGCCGCCGAGCGGGCGGTTCCCGAGCGGGGCCGAAGGCGCGCGAGGCCGGAACTCGGCGACAATCGCCGCGTGAATTACGCTCTCTTCGATGATTCGGGAAAATTCCTGGCGGGTCGGGTCATGTCCGAAGTGGACAGTTCGATCCAAGTGGAGCTCGACTCCGGCAAACGGGTCAAGGTCAAGGCCGCGAACGTGTTGATGCGGTTCGAGAAGCCGCAGCCGGCCGAGCTGATCGCGCAAGGCCAGGCGCTCGCCAAGGAAATCGACCTCGACCTCGCCTGGGAATTCGCGGGCGCCGAGGATTTCGCGTTCGCCGACCTGGCGCGCGACTACTTCGACCAGTCCGCCGGCCCCGTGCAGCAGGCGGCGGCGCTGTTCCGGCTCTTCGACGCGCCGCACTATTTCCGCCGCATGGCCAAGGGCGTGTTCCGCAAGGCGCCCGAGGAGACCGTGAAAGCGGCGCTGCTGGGCATCGAGCGCAAGCGGCTGTCGGCGCTGCAGATCGAGGACTGGGCGCGGCAGCTCGTCGAGGGCGCGGCGCCCGAGCCGATCCGCGAGCAATTGTTCAAGATCCTGTTCCGCCCCGACAAGAACGCCGCCGAATACAAGGCCGTGGTCGAGGCGTCCAAGCGCGCGCAGCGTTCGCCGCTCGACCTGCTGAAAGCCGCCGGGGCGATCTCCAGCCCGTACCAGTTCCATTGGCGCCGTTTCCTGTTCGACGAGTTCCCGCGCGGCACCGGTTTCCCGCCGCTCGACGCGCCGCTGGTCAAGGAAGAACTCCCGACGGCGCCCGTCGCCGCCTTCTCGATCGACGATTCGCAGACCACCGAGATCGACGATGCGCTGTCGGTGCGCGGCATCGGCACCGGCACCGTCGTGTTCGGTGTCCACATCGCCGCGCCGGCGCTCGCGATCGCGCCCGACAGCCCCGTCGACAAGGTCGCCCGCGGCCGCCTGTCCACTGTCTACATGCCCGGCGGAAAGATCACGATGCTGCCCGACGGCGTCGTGCAGAACTACACGCTGGCCGAAGGCCGCGACTGCCCGGCGCTGAGCCTGTACGCCACCTTCGAAGAAACGACGCTGGAGCTCAAGTCGACCGAAACCAGGCTCGAACGCGTGCCGATCGCCGCCAACCTGCGGCACGACAAGCTCGACGCCGAGATCACCGAAGCGTCGCTGACCGGTGCCGCCCCGGCCGACTACCGCTGGGCAGGCGAATTGGCGTTCGCGTTCCGCCTCGCGCGCCACCTGAAAGCCGGCCGGGAAGCGATCCGCGGCAAACCGGAAAATTTCACGCGGCCCGATTACACCTTCCGCCTCGAACGCGCCGACGGCGCGCCCCCGGCCGCCGAACCGGTGGGCGACGAGCGCGTGGTCATCGGCGAGCGCAGGCGCGGCGCGCCGCTCGACCTGATCGTGTCCGAGGCGATGATCCTGGCCAACAGCACCTGGGGCGGGCTGCTCGCCGAGCTCGGCGTGCCGGGCATCTACCGCAGCCAGGCCAGCCTCGCGCCGGGCATCAAGGTGCGCATGGGCACCAAGCCGGCGCCCCATGCGGGCATGGGCGTGGCGCAGTACACCTGGGCCACCTCGCCGCTGCGGCGCTACGTCGACCTCGTCAACCAATGGCAGATCATCGCGTGCGTGCGCCATGGCCGCATGGCGCCGTTGTCGGCGCCTTTCAAGCCGAAGGACGCGACGCTGTTCTCGATCATTTCCGGCTTCGACACCGCTTACGCCGCGTACAACGGGTTCCAGACCGGGATCGAGCGTTTCTGGGCGCTGCGCTGGCTGCAGCAGAACGACGTGCATGAACTCGACGCCGCGGTGCTCAAGGACGGCCTCGTGCGCGCCGACGCGCTGCCGCTCGTCTTCAAGGCCTCGGGCTGCGACGCGCTGCCGCGCGGTGCGCAGGTGCGCGTGCGCATCGACGCCGTCGACCTGCTGACGCTCGACCTCCACGCGAAGCTCGTCGCGCGCCTCGACGAAACCTCGCCGACGCCCGCGTCCGCCGCCGCCGCCGCCGAAACCGACGAGGGCGACGACGCCGAAGACGCCGGCGCCGGCCCGCTGACGCTGGCCATCGACGTCGGCGAGGAGGCTTCGCCCGTCGACGGCGTGGCCGCCGGCGCCGGCGGATGATCCGCCTCGCGTCGCACGACCGCCCACGCGCCACCCTCAGCGATCGGATCGCCCGCCGATGAACCAGAACTTCACGCCGCCACCGCCGCGCCAGATGTTCGCGCAGGAACCGCTCACGGCGCGGCTGCGCGCCTGGCGTCCCACCTTGATGCAGGTCGCGCTGTTCATCTCGGTCGCGCTGCACGCCGCGGTGCTCGGAGCGCGCTTCGCCGATCCGGAGGACTTCAACCGCGTGTTCAAGGACACGCCGCTCGAAGTCATCCTCGTCAACGCCCGCTCGAACGAAGCGCCGGCCAAGGCGCAGGCCATCGCCCAGGCCAACCTCGCCGGCGGCGGCGAGGCCGACGCGGGCATCGCGACATCGCCGCTGCCGCCGTCGCCGACCATGGCGACGGGGGACGCCGAGACCGACGCCGCCCGCGCCATCCAGCAGATGCAGGAGGTGCAGCAGCAGTTGCTGACGCAGATGCGCCGCGAGCTCGCCCAGATGCCGGCCCCCGACCCGGCCAAGCCCGTCATGACGCAGGCCGAGCGCGAGCAGGAAGAGCGCCGGCAGCAGAAACTGCGCAACCTGGCCGAGATCGAGAAGCGCATCAATGAAGAGAACTCCCGCCCGCGCCGGCGCTACATCAGCCCGGCCACCCGCGAGGAGGTCTACGCCGTCTATTACGACGCGCTGCGCCACAAGATCGAGGAACGCGGCACCCGCGACTTCCCATCGATCAACGGCCACAAGCTG
This sequence comes from Burkholderiaceae bacterium, assembly GCA_040509075.1. Lineage (GTDB taxonomy): Bacteria > Pseudomonadota > Gammaproteobacteria > Burkholderiales > Burkholderiaceae_C > Scleromatobacter. The sequence continues at coordinate 5,837 of JBEVLR010000321.1, forward strand.
TACGGCGAACTGACGATGAACCTGACGATCGACGCCGAGGGCCGCGTGATCGACGCGGAGGTCGAACGCAGTTCGAATTCGCGCTGGCTCGACCAGCGCGCGATCGCGATCGCGCGCGCCGCCGGCCCGTTCGGCCGCTTCAGCGACGACATGCGCCGCAAGGCCGACCAGATCGTGGTCACCTCGCGCTTCCGCTTCACGAAGTCGGACGGCCTCGAAGCGACGATGACCAACAGCGGCGGGTGAATTTGACCCCCCCGAAGCGCCTTCGGCGCCTCCCCCCGAGGGGGCTCACCCAGCGGCCCGGCGGAGCCGGATCCGCGGGTGCCGCTTGGGGGCGACGTGCTTCCCCGAAGCGCCTCCGGCGCCTCCCCCCGAGGGGGCGCACCCAGCGGCCCGGTGGAGCCGGATCCGCGGGTGCCGCTCGGGGGCGACGTGCTCCGCTCCGGGGGCGGTCGACCGCGGCCGCCATCAGGGTGACGGCATGACGATTCCCAATCCCGCGCGGCTCGCGGTGATCGGGCATCCGGTCGCGCACAGCCGTTCGCCGCAGATCCATGCGTTGTTCGCGCAGGCGTGCGGCCATGCCGTCGACTACGGCCGCATCGATGCGCCGCCGGGCGGGTTCGTCGCGGCCGCGCGCGCGTTCGCCGGCGCGGGTGCGCGGGGTTGCAACGTCACCGTGCCGTTCAAGGGCGAGGCGTTCGCCGCCTGCGCCCGCTTGACCGAGCGGGCGCGCCAGGCCGAAGCCGTCAACACGATCTCGTTCGACGAGGACGGCTGGCTCGGCGACAACACCGATGGCGCGGGACTGTTGCGCGACATCGAAGCGAACGCCGGGGTCGCGCTGCGCGGACGGCGGATCCTGCTGCTGGGGGCCGGCGGCGCGGCGGCCGGCGCGCTCGATCCGTTGCTGTCGGCGCAGCCCGCGGGCATCGTCGTCGCGAACCGCAGCGCCGCCAATGCGCATGCGCTGCAGGGCCGCTTCGCAGCCGCCGCCGCGCGGCGCGGCGTGCCGTTGGCGGTCGCGGCGATCGATGCGCCGGGCCGCGATTTCGATGTGCTCGTCAACGCGACCTCCGCCAGCCTGCAGGCCACCCTCCCGCCGCTGCCGCAGGGCGTGCTGCGCGACGGCGCGCTCGCGCTCGACATGATGTACGGCCCCGCGGCCGGGCCGTTCCTGCGATGGGCGCGCGGGCAAGGCGCCGTCGGGCGCGACGGACTCGGCATGCTCGTCGAGCAGGCGGCCGAGGCTTACCGCGTCTGGTTCGGCGTGCGCCCCGACAGTTCGCCCGTGCTGACCGCGCTGCGCCGCGAAGTCGACGCGGCCGCCGGGGCCGGGCCGTGAAGGGCGCCGTCCGGCTGCTCGGCATGCTGGCCGCGTGCGTTCTTGCGCTGCAATTGTTCTTCCTGCTGCGCATCGCGCTGATGCGTTTCGTCGCACCGGAGTCCACCTCGTTCCAGCGCAGCGAGATCTGGCGCCTGGCCGTCGACAAGCATGCGCTGCCGTGGCTGCAGGAATCGGTGTCGCGCGACCGCATTTCCGACAACCTCCGCCGGGCGGTGATCGCCAGCGAGGACGCGGGGTTCGTCGAACATCACGGCGTCGAATGGGGCGCGGTCGAAAGCGCATGGAGCCGCAACGAGAAGGCCGAAGCGCGCGCCCAGGCGCGGCAAAACCGCATCGCGTCGTCCGGGCGGCGCCCGAACGGGAGGCCGCGCGTCGTCGTCGCGAAGGTGGTCGGCGGCTCGACGATCTCGCAACAACTTGCGAAGAACCTGTTCCTGTCCGGCGAGCGCACCGTGCCGCGCAAGGGCCAGGAACTGGTGATCACGCTGATGCTGGAGCTGATCCTCGACAAGGACACGCTGCTGACGGACTACCTGAACAACGTCGAATGGGGCGAGGGCGTGTTCGGCGCCCAGGCCGCGGCGCAGCACTATTTCCGCACGCAGGCCGCTTTCCTCGGCCCGGCGCAGGCGGCGCGGCTGGCCGTGATGTTGCCGGCGCCCAAACGTTTCGAGAAAATGCCGTCGTCCCCCTACGTGATGAACCGATCGGCCACCATCGTCGCCCGCATGGGCGGCGTCGACCTGCCATGATTGCGCCAGGCGGCCGCCCCGGGCCGTCGCTGAACCCCATGGAATTCGACCGCGAACAACAGGAAGTGGCCGGCACCGCCGCCCGGCTGATCGTCGAGGACGGCCTGGACTACGCGAGCGCGCGCCGCAAGGCGATGCACGAGCACGGCGCGGGCGGGCGCCGCCGCCGCGCGCCCAGCGACGAGGCGATCGAAGACGAGGTGCGGACGCACCTCGCGATCTTCCACGCCGACACCCAACCCGCCGAATTGCGCGCGCTGCGCGCCGCGGCGCTGCGCTGGATGCGGCGGCTGGCCGAATTCCGGCCCCATGTCGGCGGCGCCGTGTGGCGCGGCACGGCGACGCGGCAATCCGTGGTCTCCATCGACCTCTATTGCGGCGACGTCAAAGCCCCCGAGATCGCGCTGCTGAACCAGGGCATCGCCTATGAGACGGTCAGCGAACCGCTGGAACGCGACCGCCACGCGATCACCCTGGTCCTGGGCGAACGCAGCGACGAGCTCGACGACTGGCTGACGATCCACCTCAACGTCCTCGACCTGGACGATCTGCGCGGCGCGCTGAAACCCGATGCCCGCGGCCAGACCTGGCGCGGCGACGCCGCCGCGCTGCGACGACGCCTGGAGCAGGACCGATGAATCGACGCGGATGGGGCTTGGGCGTGGCGCTCGGCGCCGCGGCGCTCGGCGCCGGAGCGTGGCTCCGGTCGCGCGGCGTGCAGCTGGCGGCGCTG
>JBEVLR010000322.1:0-6760 GCA_040509075.1 Burkholderiaceae bacterium
CCGCACCGGCCGCGTTGAGCGGCGAGCCGTCGAGCGACGCCAGCAAGTCGGCGGGGTCGTCGTAGAGGGCCGCGGCCTCGGCGAACACGTCGTCGTTCCACCAGCCGCCGCAGCGCAGCGCGATCGTGGCGACGCCGGCCTGGGCCGCCGCGTCGACGTCGTAGGGCGTGTCGCCCAGCATCAGCGCTTCGGATGGGCGCACGCCGGCCTTGCGCAGCGCGCTGCGGACGATGTCGGGATCGGGTTTGGAGCGCTCGGCGTCGGCCGAGCTCGCCGCGCGGTCGATCAGATCGTCGACGCCGGCCTGCCGCAGCAGCGCGGCGGTTTCGGCCGCCTGCGCCGCGGTCGCCACCACGATCTTCAGGCCGGCGGCCCGGAGCCGTTCCAGCAGCGCGCGCGCGCCGCGGGTCGGCGCGAGGCGGTGCAGCTCGGTCTCCAGGAACACGCGCCCGCGTTCGTCGCCGAGCGCTCGCGTCTCGGGCGAATCGGCCGCGAGACCGAGCAGTTCCTCCAGCAGCTTGTCGCCGCCCATGCCGATGAGCGGGCGGATGTCGCCGTACGGAAATCCATGGCCGTGCCGGTTCAACACGCTCATCCAGGCGCGTGCGTGCGCATCGTTGCTGTCGATCAAGGTGCCGTCGATGTCGACGAGCACGGCGCGGATCGCGGTGGCGTGCATTGGGGGCTTTCTTGCGACCGGCAGGGTCGCGCGCCAAGCGGCAAGGGGCATGCCCCCGGCGCGCCGCCGTCTCAGGCGTGATGGAACAGGCGCCGGCACACCGTGTTGACCTGGCTGCCCTCCACCACGCACACGTCGGCCGCCTTCCGCCAGGCCGCGAAATGCGGCGTGCGCCGGTGCGCGTCGATGGCCGCTTCGTCGTCGTACAGCTCGTAGAAGGCGAACCGGGTCGGGTCCGCCGTGTCCTGGGCCACGTCGAAGCAGCGGCAGCCGGCTTCGTCGTTGAAGGTGCGCTCGGCGTTCTCCTCGATCGCCGCGAGGAACTCCTCGAGGCGCGCGGCGTGGACTTCCAGGCGGACGATGAGGGCGATCATGCGGCGTTTCCTGCTTCGGGGCCGCCGCGTTCGGGCGGCAGCGGGGTGCGGGTTTCCTCGGCGAGCCGCGCGAGGCTGCGCCAGGTCTGGTCGGCGATCTCGATGCCGTCGCGCCGATGCGCCTGCGCGTGGCGGTCTTCGAGCTCGCCGGGGAAGAAGATCTCGGGCACGCCGTCCGCGGTCGGCACGGCCTTGACCTCGTCGATCAGGTCTTCCATGCGCCGCTCGAAGGCGTCGCGGGGCATCAGCGCGCCGATGTCGATCGTGATGAGCAGGTGCCCGCAGCCGCTGCGCCGTTCGGGGTCGTAAGGGCCGGCGACGCGGGTGCCGAATCCGCTGCCGGTCAACACGCCGGCGAGCACGTCCATCATGAAGGAAATGATGTAGCCCTTGTGGCCCGCCATCGGCAGGATCAGGCCGTGGATCGCATCCTGGGCGTTGGTCGTGGGCCGGCCGTGTCCGTCGGCGGCCCAGTTGTCGGGGATGGCTTGCCCGCGGTCGGCCGCGAGGTAGATCTTTCCGCGGGCGACGGCCGTGTTGGCGATGTCCATCACGGCCACGCCATGCCGGCCCGCGGGCGCCGCGATGGACCACGGGTTCGTGCCGATCGCCTTTTCACGGCCGCCCCATGGCGCCATCGCCGGGCTCGCGTTGGTCGCCAGCAGCGCGACGCAGCCGGCCTGGGCGGATTCGCGCGTGAAGTAGGCGGCCGTGCCGAAATGGTTCGAATGGCGGACGCCGACGCCGCTGATGCCGTGCCGCCGCGCGCGTTCGATGCCCAGGCGCGTCGCGCGCATCGTCAGCACCTGGCCGATGCCGTCGCGGCCGTCCAGCACGACCAGGGATCCGCTGTCGACCACCGTGGCCGCGTCGGTGACCGCCGCCATCGCGCCGCTGCGCAGCCGCTCGACGTACCACGGCAGCCGCAGGAGGCCGTGCGACGAATGGCCCCACAGTTCGGCCGCGACCAAGCTGTCGGCGAGCAGGCCCGCGTCGCCCGGCGGCACGCCCGTGGCCACGAGCACGGACTGCCCGAACGCGAGCAACGCGTCGGCCTCGATTTTCCTCGGCATCGGAGCGCTCCTCATGGCATGGCGTGCGCGCCGGCGCGGCCCGTCCCGGCGCGCGTCACTTGCCGTGCTCGGCGGCGACGCGCCGGGTCTCGCCGGTGCCGGTCAGCGTTCGCGTGGCGTCGGGCGTCGCGTAGATCCACAGGATCTTCATCGGCTCCGTGGCCGACAGGTTGCGGAACCGGTGCGCGACGTTGGGCGGGATGAACGTGGCGTCGTGGGCCTTGAGCTCGTGGCACGATCCGTCGACGTCCAGCATCGCGCGGCCCTCCATCAGCACGACGCTTTCCTGGCAATCGTGGCTGTGGAACGGGATTTCCGCGCCGCCGCCGAACGTCGTGTAGCCGGTGATGAAGCTGGTCGTGCCCACCGCCGGGCTGACCAGCGGCGTGGTGCGGGCGCCGCCGCCGCGGTCGTGCGAGGCCAGCGTCTCGGGATCGAGGACGACGGCGTTCGATGGGGTTCGCTGGTCCATGGCCTTGCTCCTGCGGTTCTGGGCGGTCGGGCGTCGGGCGCGGGAACCCCACCCTCAGGGCATGTTAACGCCGATGGCCACCACCCCTGGCCAGGGACGCCCGACGGGGTCGGGCCGGGCGGCGGAGCCGCATCGGCTCGACGGCGCGGACGGCGTGGCGTCGAGCTTATGTACGCTAGCGCACCGACAGATCCTGGGACTCGGGCGAAGGTACGTGGCGTACATCCAGGGCATGGGCAATCCCCGCCGCGCATGGACCGGGCGGACCACCGAAAGCCTTCGATGATGCATTCCTTTCTTGCGAACAACCGCGACGAGCTCATCAGCCGTTGCAAGGCGAGGGTCGCCGAACGCCCTCATAGGGAGGCGACCGAACAGCGGTTGAGCACCGGCGTCCCCAAGTTCCTGGAGCAGCTGACGAGGACGCTCGCGGCGGAAGAGGCCGGAAGGGCGGAGGAAAGCTTCGACATCTCCGGCGGGCCCATCGGCGGCGCGTCGGCGCGGTCCCAGATCGGCTCCGCCGCGACGGCCCACGGCGCGAACCTCCTCGGCCTGGGCTATACGGTCGACCAAGTCGTGCACGACTACGGCGACCTGTGCCAGTCGATCACCGATCTGGCCTTCGAGCGCGACGCGCCGTTCTCGGTGCCTGAATTCCGCACGTTGAACCGCTGCCTCGACAACGCCATCGCCGACGCCGTCCTGGAATTCAGTTCGCTGCGAGACGCGAGAACGCGGGCGCGGCACAGCGAGGAAGTCACGGAGCGGATCGGGTTCGTCGTCCATGAACTTAGGAACGCGCTCTCGACGGCCAAGCTCGCGGTGGGCGCGCTCGAGTTCGGGCACATGGCCATGGACGGCGCGACCGGCGCGGTGCTCAAGCGGGCCCACGCGTCGCTCGACGTCCTGATCAATCGCGCGATCGCCGAAGTCCGGCACGGCCTCACCGTGGAGCGGGAACACTTTTCGGTCGCCTCGTTCATCGCCGACGCCGAGAGCGCCGGGCAGCTCGACGCGATTGCCGCGGGTTGCAGGCTGTTCGTCCCGCCGGTGGACGGCAGCCTGGGTGTCCGTGCGGATCGCGCCCTGATCCAGGCCGCCCTCGCCAACCTCGTGCAGAACGCGCTCAAGTTCACGCACGCGCACACGACGATCACCTTGAGCGCCTTCGCGTCGGGCCAACAGGTTCTGATCGAAGTCCATGACCACTGCGGAGGGCTGCCGCCGGGGTGCGCCGAGAGCATGTTCACGCCCTTCAGCCGGCGCAGCGGCGACCGATCGGGCCTCGGCCTCGGCCTGGCCATCGCGCGCGACGGCGTCGAGTCGAACTTCGGCACCCTGACCGTCCGCGACGTGCCGGCGACGGGATGCGTCTTCACGATACCGCTGCCGCTGCATCTCCTGCCGCCATCCGCCTGACGCGGCCGTCCAGCCGCGCTCTCCATCCACTCCCGCGGCCGACATGCGCGTCCCCGACCCCAGCAAAACCCAGTCGCCCGAGCCGTCGGACGATGAGGCTTGGCCGCGGGACCGAGGCCGGGCCCGTCGACCGGGCTGAAACGATTCGCCAGGAAACCCAATGCCGCTGTCCGGTGCGCGAGACCAAGCGACGATGCTCCAGTGGACGGCGTCGCTTCTGAATTCGACGAGCGAAAACGCGGTCGTCATGCTGTCGGTGGAAGGCACGATCCTGGGCTGGCTCGGCGCCGCGAGCCTGCTGTTCGGCTATTCGGCCGACGAGGCCGTCGGCATGCCGTTGGCCAGGCTTTTCACGACGGAAGACGTGGAGGCCCGCCTCGATGCCCACGAGCGGGAGCTGGCCCTGTCCGCGGGCCGCTCGGAGGACGACCGCTGGCACGTCCGCCGGGACGGCTCCCGGTTTTGGGGGAGCGGCGTCATGGAACCGGTTCGCGACGCGGACGGGAGCGTGCTCGCCCTGGTGAAGGTGTTGCGGGATCGCACCGACGTCCGCACGCAGGTCGTCGCGCTGCGAAACCGGCTGGCGGCGTCGGAGGAACAAAACCTTCGGCGGATGGAGTCCCTGACCACGATCGCGCACGAGCTCCGCAACCAGGTCTCGCCCCTCGCGAACCTGCTGTCCGTCCTCGAAAAGACGAACTCCGGCCAGGCCGTCAACGCGGGCATGCGCCGCCAGGTCGACATGCTCACGCGCCTCATCGACGACCTGGTGGAAGACGCCGCGGTGGCGACGTCCACGCCTTCGATGGTTTTCGCGGAGGTCGAAGTGCAGGCCTTGGTGCAGCACTCGATGCACGCCATGCGGAAGATCCTCGAACGGCGGGCGCAGGCGCCCAAGGTCACCCTGCCCAAGGCGCCCATCGTCATCGAAGCCGATCCGCATCGGGTCAACCAGATGTTGGTCAACCTCATCGGCAACGCGTCCAAATTCACTCCGGTCGGAGGCAGCATCCAGGTCAGCGCGACGGTCGAGGATGACATGGTCGCGATCCGCGTGGAGGACGACGGGGAGGGCATTCCGGCGGACGTCCTTCCCAAGATATTCGAATTGTTCTCGCGGGAATCCCGGCCCGGCTCCCCGGCCGGCATCGGCGTCGGGCTCACCGTCGTCAAGAGCCTGGCCGAGCTGCATGGCGGCTTCGTCGAGGGGCGGAGCCCGGGCCGGGGCAAAGGCAGCGTGTTCACCGTCAGGCTGCCGCTGGTGCGGCGGGGATGAAGGATCGCGGCGCCGACGCATACTCCCGCATGGATGAAACACGAGAAGGCGCCGCCGCGGCCGCCGTCCGCGTCGTCGGCCTCGGCGCCTCCGCCGGCGGCCTTGAGCCGCTGCAGCAATTCCTGTCGGGCGTCCCCGTGCCCAGCGGCCTGGCGTACGTCGTCGTGCAGCACATGGATCCCGCGCGCAAGGCGTTGCTGGGCGAATTGCTGCAGCGGTCGACGTCGATGCCGGTGCACGAAGCCGTCGACGGGCAGCGGGTCGAGCCGGACACGGTGTACGTCATCCCGCCCGATTCGGAGCTGACGCTGCTGCGCGGCCTGCTCCGGGTGGCGGCGCCGTCCCGCCCGCGCGGGCAACGGCTGCCGATCGACCTCTTCCTGAGTTCGCTGGCGAAGGAGCTCGGCGACAAAGCGATCGGCGTCGTGCTGTCCGGGATGGGATCCGACGGCACGCGAGGGCTGCAGGCCATCGCGTCCCAGGGAGGCGCGACCGCGGCGCAGCGGCCCGATTCGGCCCAGTTCGACTCGATGCCCGCCAGCGCCATCGCCACCGGTTGCGTCGACCTGGTCGCGCACCCTGCCGACATGCCGCCGCGCCTGATGGCCATGCCGGGAATGCGGCCGACGGCCCCCGCGCCGCCCTCCGAGCCCGCGGACGATGCCGCCGCCGCCTTGCGCACGATCCTGGAGCAGCTGCACCAGCGCACCCGCCACGATTTCGCGCCGTACAAATCGAACACGCAGATGCGCCGCATCGCCCGCCGCATGGCCCTGCAGGGGCTGGACACGATGGGAGCGTATGCCGCCTTCCTGCGCGACAACGTGCAAGAGCAGGATCTCCTGTTCAAGGAAATGCTGATCGGCGTCACGTCGTTCTTCCGGGATCCCGAGGTGTGGGGGGAACTGGCCGAGGACGTGCTGCCGGCCCTGATCGAGCGGCAATGCGCCAAGGACGAGCCGCTGCGCGCCTGGGCGGCCGGCTGCTCGACCGGCGAGGAAGCCTATTCGATAGCGATGGCGTTCGTGGAGGTCGCCGAATCGTTGAACCTGCCCGCTCCGTGCGAACTGCAGATCTTCGCCACCGACCTCAACGCCGACGCCATCGCCATCGCGCGCAACGGGCGGTATCCGGCCACGATCGCGCACGACGTCGCCGCCCCGCGGCTCGCCCGGTTCTTCTCCGAGCGGCACGACGGCTACCAGATCGGCAAGCGCATCCGCGACATGGTGCTGTTCGCGCAGCACGACGTGATCCTCGACCCGCCGTTCACGCGCGTCGACCTGCTCTCGTGCCGGAACCTGATGATCTACTTCGGCGCTTCGCTTCAGAAACGCCTGGTGCCGCTGTTCCACTACGGCTTGCGGGCCGGCGGCGCGCTGCTGCTCGGCAGCTCGGAGACCGTCGGCCGGGCGCAGTCGCTGTTCACGCCGCTCCACCCGAAGTCGCGGCTCTACTGGCGCAGCG
>JBEVLR010000323.1:0-4861 GCA_040509075.1 Burkholderiaceae bacterium
ATCGGCGCCGCGCCGGCCCTCGTGGCCGCGCCCGCCTTGTCGTTGTCCAAACCGGAGACCTGCGGCCGCCTTGCTCGCCGGGACGTCCGGGCCCGATCGACATGGCCGCGCGCGCGCCGCGGCGAGCCTAACCGATCGGAACACCCGACGATCGCCCGGAGGATCAGATCCTCATCGGCATCACGACGTACTTGAAGCCGGGTTGGTCCGGCACCGTGATCAGCGCGCTCGAATTGCCGTCCTGCAGCTCGAGCTTGACCATGTCGTGGTCGATGTTGTTGAGCGCGTCCATCAGGTACGTCACGTTGAAGCCGATCTCGATCGCATCGCCGTCGTAATCGATCTCGAGTTCTTCCTTGGCTTCTTCCTGCTCGGCGTTGCTCGATGCGATGCGCAACGCGCCCGGCTCGAAATTGACGCGCACGCCCTTGAATTTTTCGCTCGTCAGGATCGCGGCCCGCTGCAGGCTGGACAACAGCGGCTGGCGGCCCAGCGTGACGGCGTTCTTGTGGTTCTTCGGGATCACGCGGTTGTAGTCGGGGAACTTGCCCTCGACGAGCTTGGTGACGAATTCGAGGCCCGAGAAGATGAACTTCGCCTGGTTGCCCGCGAAGCGCATGTCGATGGGCTCATCGACGTTGCCGAGCAAGCGCGCGAGCTCCAGCACCGTTTTGCGCGGCAGGATCACCTCCTGCTTCGGGATTTCGGTTTCGAGCGTGGCCTGCGCGAGGCCGAGACGGTGGCCGTCGGTGGCCACCAGCGTCAGCGTCTTGCCCTCGGCGACGAACAGGATCCCGTTCAGGTAGTAGCGGATGTCGTGGACGGCCATCGCGAAGTGCACCTGGTCGATCAGGCTCTTCAGCACCTTCTGCGGCACGCCGAAGTTCGGGCCGAAGTCGACCGCTTCGTTGACCAGGGGGAAGTCGTCGGCCGGCAGCGTCTGCATCGTGAAGCGGCTCTTGCCGGCCTGCAGCGTCAGCTTGGTGCCGTTAGAGGTCAGCGAGACGACCTGGTCGGCGGGCAGCGATTTCAGGATGTCGATCAGCTTGCGCGAACCGACGGTCGTCGACAGGCTGCCCTCGTCGCCGCCGAGCGCCGCGGCGGTGCGCACCTGGATCTCGAGATCGCTGGTGGTGAATTCGATGTTGTCGCCGTTCTTGCGCATCAGCACGTTGGCGAGGATCGGCAAGGTATGACGGCGTTCCACGATGCCCGACACCGTCTGCAACGCGCCAAGCAGTTTTTCCTGAGGCGCTTTGAGAACAATCATGTCTTCCTCTTTTTAAAGCTGGTGGTAGCTAGTAGTGCGCGTCTCGCGCTGTGGGGAACTCTATTTTCGCCTGAAATATCAAGGGTTTGGAGACCGTACAACCCTGGGGGTCGAGGCCCCGGATGCGGGCGGACCGATCGACAACAACTTCGCCCCCGCCTCCGAGCCTGTGGACCGATGCCCTGTTGTGCGGGAACGGTCCCCAGGGTTGCGGCTTGACAGATCCGTTTTCCCGACCCTGCCGGCGCCTCCATGACCACGCGGCGCTCATCCTTTCAACGTCTGCTCGAGCACGTGCAGCTGCTGGTTCAGTTCGGTGTTCTTCTGCCGTTCGCTGCCGATCTTGCGCACCGCGTGCAGCACGGTGGTGTGGTCGCGCCCGCCGAACAGCTCGCCGATCTCGGGCAGGCTCTTCTGCGTCAGTTCCTTGGCCAGGTACATCGCGATCTGGCGCGGGCGGGCGATGCTCGCGGGGCGCTTCTTGCTGTACATGTCGGCCACCTTGATCTTGTAGAAATCGGCGACGGTCTTCTGGATGTTCTCGACCGAGATCTGGCGGTTCTGGATCGACAGCAGATCCTTCAACGCCTCGCGGGCGAGGGCGATGTTGATGTCCTTCTGCGAAAAACGCGAATAGGCGAGCACTTTGCGCAAGGCGCCTTCGAGCTCGCGCACGTTCGCACGCACGTTCTTCGCGATGAAGAAGGCCACTTCCTCGGGCATCTGCGCGCCTTCGACTTCCGCCTTGCGGATCAGGATCGCGACGCGCATCTCGAGCTCGGGCGGCTCGATGGCGACCGTCAGGCCGGAGTCGAAACGGCTCGTCAGGCGCTCGTCGATGTCGGCGAGCCCCTTCGGGTAAGTGTCGCTCGTCATGATGATGTGCGCGCGGCGCGACAGCAAGGCCTCGAACGCGTTGAAGAACTCCTCCTGCGTGCGTTCCTTGCCCGCGAAGAACTGCACGTCGTCGATCAGCAGCAGGTCGAGCGAGTGGTATTTGGCTTTCAGCTCGTCGAAGGTCTTGCGCTGGTAGTTCTTGACCACGTCGGAGATGAATTGTTCGGCATGCAGGTACAGCACGCGGGCATCGGGCTTGTCCTTGAGGAGCTGGTTGCCGACCGCGTGCACCAGGTGCGTCTTGCCGAGGCCGACGCCGCCGTAGACGAACAACGGGTTGTACATCGCGCCGGGCGCGCCCGCGACATGCAGCGCGGCGGTGCGCGCCATCTGGTTCGCGCGGCCGGCCACGAGCGTGTCGAACGTCAACGCCGAATTCAGCCGATGCGAGTTCATGGCGGGCGTGCTGTGCATGGGACGGGCCCCCGCCCGCGTCGGCGGTTCCCGCGATGGATCGCCGGCGGTGCCGTTCGGCGCTTGGACGATGCCGGCGTTCGGCGCCGCCAAGGCCTGCTCGAAAACGCTGCCCAGGCGCTGCGGCGCCTGCGTCGTGATGAATCCGCCGCCAGCGTTCACCGGCGCATGGCCGGGTGCCGGCGGCTCGCCGCGCGGCAGCAGCGCGAGTTCCAACCGCACCGGCTTGCCGGCGAGCTCGGTCAGCACCGACTCGATGCGCGACCCGTATTGCGACCGGATCCAGTCGAGCTTGAACCGATTGGGCACCCGCACGAGCGCGACCGCGCCGGTGTCGCCGAGATCGGTGAAATCGGCGGGCGGCAGCGGCCGGATCCAGGTGGTGAATTGCTGTTCAGGCAGTTCCGTTGCGAGCCGCTCGCAACTGCGGTGCCAGAGATCTAGGGACATTGTGGACAAGTTCTTCTCAAGCGGCTGGATTCTACCCATGCCGGACCGGTGAAGGTGCGGTTATCCACAGAAAGAACGATGTGGTCAATCCCCCAGCATCGCACGGCGGCGCGTGGCAAGTCGTTGACTTTCAACGGGTTTTCCTGCTCTAATCGAGGGTTTTCCGGAGAATTTTCACCATGAAGCGCACCTATCAGCCTTCCAAAGTTCGCCGCGCCCGCACGCACGGCTTTCTTGTTCGCATGAAGACCCGCGGGGGCCGCAGCGTCATTGCCGCTCGCCGCGCCAAGGGCCGCAAGCGCCTGGCTGTCTGAAGCGACGCATCGGGCTCATCCGCAGCTCGGGCCCGAACGCATTGCCGATCATGGACTCCGGGGTAGTGAACTCTGCCCGAGCCGGAGGGGCCGCGCATTGCTTCGAGGAATGCCGCGGGGCCAGACGCCTGCTTCGACCCGGATCCGCTTCGGCTTGGCGACCATGACCGCAATCGATCCCGACTCCCCGCTGCTCGGCCGGCTGTTGCGCCCGGCCGATTTCGTGCGGGTTCTCGCGACCCCCAGGTGCCTCAGCAGCCCTCATTTCGCTGTCCATCATCTGGAGGGCCGACCGCTGCCTCCCAATCGACCCGTGAAGCGCGATATGAAATCCGTCGATGTCGGTACACCGGTTACCGGCAGCTTGTCTACAGAGTTATCCACAGGCTCTGTGCCTCTCGTAGGATCTGGTGTGGACGACTCGTCGGGGCCTGAGGAAGTCGGCCAGTCGGGCAACGTTCCCGGCGAGCCGTTGACGCAGCCTGGAGTCCGGCGTTGGCTGGGGCTGGTCGTGCCCAAGCGGCATGCGAAGCGAGCAGTCACCCGCACGTTGATGAAGCGTCAGATCCGCAATGCGGCGGCCGACTGCGCGGCGCAATTGGCGCCAGGCCTGTGGGTGGTGCGCCAGCGTTCGCCGTTCGATCCCTCCCGGTTTCCGAGCGCGGCGTCCGACGCGCTGAAGCAAGCGGCCCGTGCCGAGTTGCGCGCATTGTTCGAACGCGCCGCACGCGGCGAACGGGATCGACCGAAGCCGCGCAGCCCCGGAGCGCCGGCGCGCGGCGGCGAGCCCGCGAAAAGGGCCGCCGCGGGATCGCCTCCGCCGGCGAAGCCGGAGGGCGCATCTTGCGCGGCCTGAACGCGGCGCTGCACGGGCCACGCAGGGTGCTCATCGCGCTGGTGCGCTCGTACCGGCTGCTGTTGAGCCCCTGGATCGGCCAAAGCTGCCGTTTCACGCCGACCTGTTCCGTCTATGCGATCGACGCCTTGTCACGCCATGGTGCGATCATCGGCACCGGCCTCGCGGCTTGGCGGGTGCTGCGCTGCAACCCGCTGTGCGAAGGCGGATGCGATCCGGTGCCTGGGGCCGGGCGGCGCGGCCCTTGCGCGGCCCGTTCGGCGACCCGTTTCGCGAAAGCCTCTTCCCGCGGCCCGTCGCGGCGCGAGTCCGGCGCCGCTGCGGGTGCCGGAGCGCCCGTCGGCGCCGATCCAACCTCTTCCAAAATGATTCCATGAAGAACGATTTTCGAAGTTCCCTGCTCTTCGCGGTTTTCTTCATGTCTTTGCTGATGCTCTGGGACCACTGGCGCATCGCGAACGGCGAGCCATCGATGCTGGCGCCGCGCCCGTCGGCCGTCGCCGCGGCCACGAGGCCTGTCGCGGCCGATGCGTCGCGCGGCGCGATCCCGGCGGGTCCGGTCTCCGGCGCGCAGGCGGCCGACGGCGCCGTCGCGGAGCTCGCGGCGCAACGCGTCACGATCCAGACCGATGTCGTCAAGGCGACGCTCGACACGCGCGG
>JBEVLR010000324.1:0-6053 GCA_040509075.1 Burkholderiaceae bacterium
CCCACGGCATGCGTCTGCTCGAACGCAATTATCGAGTGGCGCGCGGCCCATCGCGGCATGGCGGCGAGATCGACCTGATTCTGCGCGATCGCGACGGCACGCTGGTGTTCGTCGAAGTGCGCTCGCGGCGGCAGCGGTCGGCGGGCGGCGCCGCCGCCAGCATCGGCGCCGCGAAGCGCGCGCGGTTGATCTACGCCGCGCACAGCTACCTGGCGCGGCTGGCTCGCGTGCCGCCGTGCCGCTTCGATGTCGTCGCCGTCGACGGCGACCGCGTGGAGTGGTTGCGGGCGGCTTTCGACGAGCGCTGAGGCGCCGCGCGTCATGGCCATCCGGGGCGTCCGCGACCGGCAGGTGGCCGCCCGCGAGCGACGCGGTTCCGATCGACGGGCGCCGCCGCGGAACTCGGGCGGCAGGACGCGACTCTGTCCTACACCTCGCTGAACTATGATCCGCGCGCGGCCACCCTGGCCGGCCGTCGCCACGTGTCCATGCTCGAACCCCGCATCCAGCAGCATTTCTTCGAAAGCGCCGACTTGAGCTACCAAGTGGCGGAGTCGATGGCGCGTCCGATCGCGGAAGCCGCCGAGGCGATCGTCAACTGCGTGACCGCGGGGGGCCGCGTCTGGGTGCACGGCCGCGGCGTCGCGCAGGCGCCGGCCCTGCTGTTGGGCGCCGCGCTGTCGGGCCGTTTCGAACGCGAGCGCCCGGGCCTGGCGGCGATGGTGCTGGCGGTCGACGCGCTGCTGCTGTCGCAATCGCGCACCGGCGATGCCGATTCCCCCGCCATCCAGCAGCTGCGCGTGATGGGACAGCCCGCCGACGTGCTCGTCGCATTCGCGATGAGGCCCGACGACGCGGTGCTGGCCGCCATGATGGCCGCGGCGCACGAACGCGAGATGAGCGTCGTCGCCGTCGCCGGCCGCGAGACGGCTGGCGGCCCATCCAAACCCGGCCCGCCGGTGCCCGCCGCCGAAACCGACATCTGGATCGGCGTGCCCCACGAACGCGCCGCACGCATCTGCGAACTTCAACTGCTGACGCTGCACGCGCTCTGCGACGCCGTCGACCTCCAACTGCTCGGCGATGCCGATCTCTGACTTCCGATGACACTCCCAACCCATCCGCTTTCGCGCCTCCGTCGCCACCACCGGCCGTTGGCCGTCGCCGCCCTGGCGCTCGCCGCCCTCGGCCCGCTGCAGGGCTGCGTGCTGCTGCTGGGGGCCGGTGCGGTCGGCGGCGGGCTGGTTCTCGCGGACCGCCGGACTTCGGGCACGCAGCTGGACGACCAGTCGATCGAGCTGAAATCAGGCGCCCGCGTGCGCGACGCGATCGGCGACCGCGGGCACGTGAACGTGACCAGCTACGACCGCGTCGTCCTGGTCACCGGCGAGGTGCCCACGCCGGAAGACAAAGCCGCCGTCGAGAGATCCATCTCGGGCATCCAGAACGTCGGCTCGATCGACAACGAGCTGGAGGTCGGCTTCACCAGCTCGCTGAGCTCGCGCTCCAGCGACACGGTGATCACGGGCAAGGTCAAGAGCGCGCTCGTCGACGCGAAGGATCTGCAGGCGACGGCGATCAAGGTCGTCACGGAGCGCGGCAACGTCTACCTGATGGGAAGCGTGACCGAACGCGAAGCGGCGCGGTCCGCCGAGGTCGCGCGCAACGTCGGCGGTGTCGTGAAGGTGATCCGCGTGTTCGAAATCCTGACCGAAGAGCAGCTCGGCAACCTGACGAATCATTGAACCGCGGCGGGTGGCCCGCGTTCTCGGGGTCGCCGGCTTATTTGTTCAACAGCTTGATCAGGCTGGACGTGTCCCAACGGCCGCCGCCGCGTTGCTGCAGTTCGGCGTAGAACTGGTCGATCAGCGCCGTGGCCGGGAGCCGGGCGCCGTTGCGCCGCCCCTCGTCCAGCACGAGCCCCAGATCCTTGCGCATCCAGTCGACGGCGAAACCGAAGTCGAACTTGTCCTCGACCATCGTCTTGCCGCGGTTGTCCATCTGCCAGCTCTGCGCGGCGCCCTTGCCGATGACGCCGAGCACGGCCGGCATGTCGAGGCCGGCCTTGCCGCCGAACGCGATGGCCTCCGCCAACCCCTGCACGAGGCCGGCGATGCAGATCTGGTTGACCATCTTCGCGAGCTGGCCGCAGCCGCTGTCGCCGAGAAGCGTGATCGCGCGCGCGAACGCCCCCGCCACCGGCGCCATCGCCTCGAACGGCGCCGCATCGCCGCCGCACATCACGGTGAGCATGCCGTTGACCGCGCCGGCTTCGCCGCCGGACACCGGTGCGTCGATGAAATGCAGGCCGCGCAGCACCGCCTTGCTGTGCAGCTCGCGCGCGACATCGGCCGAGGCCGTCGTGTGGTCGATCAGCACCGCGCCGCGCGCCATGCCGGCGAACGCGCCGTCGTCGCCGGTCACCACCGACCGGAGATCGTCATCGTTGCCGACGCACGAGAAGACGAACTCGGCCCCCGCGACGGCTTCCCGGGGCGTGGCCGCGCAGGCGCCGCCATGCTGCGCGACCCACCCTCGCGCCTTGGCCGCCGTGCGGTTGTAGACGGTCACCTGATGCCCGGCCGCGCGCAGATGCCCCGCCATCGGGCCGCCCATCACGCCCAGCCCGAGGAACGCCACTTTGCGCGGCGGGCACGGTTCGTACGTTTTTGCCATTCCCGTCTCCTCTTCGCGTTTCATTCAAATCGGGACCGTCAACGGACCGACCCATCATCAAGCACGCCGACACGGCCGCCCGAGCCCCCGACCGGCGCCGCCGCTCGTGCAACGCCCGCAAACCCGAGGGAAGGAGAGATCCGGCTGCGCCGGTCTCGATGCGGCCGGCCGCCCCTCGAGGGCGGGGAGCGCCGGCGGCCGTGGGGTCAAATGATCGTCATGTGCTCGGTGCCGGCGCCCAAGTCGGTGACCCGCGACCGCTCGCTTTCCAGCTTGATCTGCAAGCGCAGGTCGTTGACCGAATCGGCGTTGCGCAGCGCGTCCTCATAGGTCACCAGGTTGGCTTCGTAGAGATCGAACAGCGCCTGGTCGAAGGTCTGCATGCCGAGCTCGCGCGAGCGTTTCATCAAATCCTTCAAATCGCCGACCTTGCCCTGGAAGATCAGGTCGGCCACGAGCGGCGAGTTCAGCAGCACCTCGACCGCGGCGACGCGGCCCTTGCCCTCCTGGCGCGGCAGCAGGCGCTGCGAGATCAGCGCCTTCATGTTCAGCGACAAGTCCATCAGCAGCTGCAGGCGGCGCTCTTCCGGGAAGAAGTTGATCATCCGGTCGAGCGCCTGGTTCGAGCTGTTCGCGTGCAGCGTGGCCATGCACAGGTGACCCGTTTCGGCGAACGCGATGGCCAGGTCCATCGTTTCCCGATCGCGGATCTCGCCCATCAGGATGACGTCGGGCGCCTGGCGAAGCGCATTCTTCAGCGCCATTTCCCAGCTGTCGGTGTCGATGCCGATCTCGCGCTGCGTGACGATGCAGTTCTTGTGCGGGTGGACGAATTCGACCGGGTCTTCCACCGTGATGATGTGCCCCTGTGTGTTCTCGTTGCGCCAGTCGAGCATCGCGGCCTGCGACGTCGTCTTGCCCGAGCCGGTGGCGCCCACCATGATGATCAACCCGCGCTTGGTCAACGCGACGTCCTTCAGGACGCGCGGCAGGCCCAGCTCGTCGATCGTGGGGATCGCCTGGGGAATCGTCCGCAGCACGATGCCGACGTGGCCCTGCTGCAGGAACGCGCTGCAGCGGAAACGGCCGATGCCCTGCGGCGAGATCGCGAAATTGCACTCCTTGGTGCGTTCGAAATCGGACGCCTGCTTGTCGTTCATGATCGCGCGCGCCAGCGCCATCGTGTGCGCGCCGGTCAGGGGTTGCGGCGACACCTTGGTCACGCGCCCATCGACTTTGATCGCCGGCGGGAAATCGGCGGTCAGGAACAAGTCGGACCCGTTGCGCGTCACCATCAGACGCAGCAAGTCGTTGACGAACTTCGATGCTTGTTCTCTTTCCATGGCCTTGGATCCTTCAGCAGTCTTCGTGAACGGGTTGATGGGCGCGGGGCCGTCTCATCTTGGGCACCCCCAGGCGGCGTTGCCGCCGCCCCCCGGGGGAGTCGAGCCGAGCGTCAAAGCCGCATCGACTCGAGAGTCGCTATTCTTTCGTCAACAGCGCCGCCAACCGTGCGCTGACCTGCCGCAAGCGCAGGGACAATCGGCGCGCCAGCCACGCCAGCAGCGCCGCGGCCAGGCGCGGCTCATGCTGCATCATCCTCTCCAGGGCGGCGGCGCCGAGCACGGCGAATTTCGCGGGCGTCAACGTCGTGCACGCCGAAAAGCGGGCGCCGGCGTCGAGCAGCGACATCTCCCCCAGCACGTCGCCCGAACGCGATTCGCCCAGGCGCGCCTTCGCGCCCCAGGGCTGCACGCGCTCCACCGCGACGGTGCCGTCGAGCACGATCAGCAGGAAATCGCCCTGCTCGTCCTGGCCGATCACCTGGCGGCCGGCCTCGACCTGCACGTAGTCGAGGTAGTTCCCGAAGGTGCTCAACGCTTCGGGCCCCAGCTGGGACAGCTGGGGATCCTGGCCGAACATCTTGACCAACGACAGGGTGCCGAGCGCCGGGTCGTAGGGCTTGGTGTGGAGGTCGACGCTGCGCGCTTCCCAGTTCACCATCAGTTGCGTGTCCTGATGGTGCTCCTGGAACTGGGTCGCGAAATAGCCGGACGAGTCGTCGCGCGGTGCGACCAGCAGCGGCGTGGGTTTGCGGCGAAACCGGGCGAGGAGGTTTTTCACGGGGATGCAGACGCTGCGTTCGCGGGCATCAACCCGGGAAGTTCTCGGGGAACTTGGCTTTCTGGCGCGCCTCGGCGGGCGAGACGACGTTGCGCCGGACCAGGTCGGCGAGGCATTGGTCGAGCGTCTGCATGCCGAGCGTGTTGCCGGTCTGGATGGACGAATACATCTGCGCGATCTTGTTCTCGCGGATCAGGTTGCGGATGGCGGCGGTGCCCAGCATGATTTCGTAGGCGGCCGCGCGGCCGGAGCCGTCCTTGATCTTGCAGAGGGTCTGGGAGATCACGCCGATCAGCGATTCGGACAACATCGCGCGCACCATGTCCTTCTCGGCCGCCGGGAACACGTCGACCACGCGGTCGACCGTCTTCGCGGCGCTGGAAGTGTGCAGCGTGCCGAACACCAGGTGGCCCGTCTCGGCGGCGGTCAGCGCGAGCCGGATGGTCTCGAGGTCGCGCAGCTCGCCCACGAGGATGCAGTCCGGATCCTCCCGCAGCGCGGAGCGCAGCGCGTTCGAGAAGCTGAGCGTCTGCGGCCCGACTTCACGCTGGTTGACCAGGCATTTCTTCGATTCGTGCACGAATTCGATCGGATCCTCGATCGTCAGCACGTGGCCGTAGCTGTTGTCGTTGAGGTGATCGACCATCGCGGCCAGCGTCGTCGACTTGCCGGAGCCGGTCGGGCCCGTGACGAGCACCAGGCCGCGCGGCTTCATCGCCAGGTCGGCGAACACCTTCGGGCAATTCAGCTGCTCCAGCGTCAGGATCTTGGACGGAATCGTCCGGAACACCGCGCCGGCGCCCCGGTTCTGGTTGAACGCGTTGACCCGGAACCGCGCCAGCCCCTGGATTTCGAAGCTGAAATCGCACTCGAGGGTGTCCTCGTAGTGCTTGCGCTGGGTGTCGTTCATGATGTCGTACACCAGGCCGTGGACCTGCTTGTGAGACATCGGATCGACGTTGATCCGGCGGACATCGCCGTGCACCCGGATCATGGGCGGCAGCCCAGACGACAAGTGCAGGTCGGAGGCCTTGTTCTTGACCGAAAACGCGAGCAGTTGGGTGATGTCCATGGGTTTGCGTTGACTTGCGGTGAAGTGCCGTGGCTTATGCTCCGGCCCCAATGGCCAGCGTCGCAGAGAACATACTACAAGTCAGGGCACGAATTTCATCGGCTTGCCGGGCATTTGACCGACTTCCGGAAGCAGTGCGCTTGATGGCCGTCAGCAAAACGTGCCCGGCCGCGGCCGTGCG
>JBEVLR010000325.1:0-5582 GCA_040509075.1 Burkholderiaceae bacterium
GGCTCCCCTGCTCCGAGGCAACCATCGGCCGGTCCCCCACGGGGACAGCGGCCCGGCTTGGGGCGGCCCGGCGCTCGGCCCGCCGTCGGCTCCCCTGCTCCGAGGCAACCATCGGCCGGTCCCCCACGGGGACAGCGGCCCGGCTTGGGGCGGCCCGGCGCTCGGCCGGCCGGCAGCGGCGTCCGTTCACAGCCGGTGCGAGCGGTCGCCCGCGCGGAAGCCGATGGGATCGATCGTGCAGCCGCGCGCCAGCGCGATGACCTTGAACAGTTCGCCCATCTCGTGTTCGTTGAGCAGCTTCTGCGCGTTCGCGCGCTCGGCCACGCTGGCGGCGGCGAGCAGATCGACCATGCCGCAGTTGATCAGGAAGCGCGCCTGCGAGGTGTAGCCCAGCACCTCGAGCCCGGCCTCCTGCGCGGCGAGCGCGACGCCGCTGAAGTTGACGTGCGCGGTGATGTCCTTCTCGCCGACGTCGGCCAGCGGATCGGTGTCGGCCAGGTGCGCGCGATGGCACATCAGCGTGCCGCCGATGCGTTGCGGGTGGTAGTACTCGTGCTCCGGGAAACCGTAGTCGATCAGGAGCACGACGCCGCGCCGCAGCCGTTCGGCCAGCGTGGCGACGAAGCTCTCGGCGATCGGGTGGATCTCGGTGACGGTGCCGTCCGCGAAGCCTTCGCCGGACAGCGCCTGCGCGGCCTGGGTTTCGCCTTCGAGTTCGAACGGGGCGTCCAGGTCCGCGAACGCGAACCGGCGCGCGCCGGCGCCGGCCGCGGCGCCCAGGTCGACGATGCCGCGCTCGCGCCAGCGGCCGGCCTCGCGCCGCAGCAGCTTGACAGGCATCGCGTCGAGCACTTCGTTGCCGATGACGGCGCCGTCGAGCCGCTGCGGCCAGGCGTCGAGCCAGCGCACGCGCGGCGCGAAGCGCGCGAGGCGGCGCTGCTGCCGCTCCCGCAGCGGCGCCGACAGCTCCACGATCACGTAGTCGACCGCGACGCGCATCATGCCGTCGTCGTCCGCGTCGTCGGCGTCCAGCGCCTCGAGCAGCTGCTCGGCGAGCGCGCCGCTGCCGGCGCCGAATTCGAACACCTGGTCGCTGTCGGCGGCCGTCAGCGCCTCGCGAACCTGCACGGCCAGGGCACGGCCGAAAAACGGCGACAATTCGGGTGCGGTGACGAAGTCGCTGCCGTTTTCCGGCCCGAAGCCGAAGATGCGGCGGCCGCCGCTGTAATAACCGAGACCCGGCGCATACAGCGCCGCCGCCATGAAATCGTCGAACGGCATCCAGCCGCCGGCCGCGGCGATCTGCGACGCGATCTTGCCGACCAGCGCCGACGCCCCGCCCGCGTCCGGCCGGGAAACCCCGGGGATCGAAAAATCCGTCTTGGCGCCCGGATCTCCGGGTTTCGAATCGCGCTGCATCGAGAACGAATTGTAGGGCCCATGTCGACCCCCCACCGTCCTGACGGCATCCGATCCGGCGGCGCCGCGCCCCCGGCCGACCCGCGCCCGGTCGCGCTCGTGACCGGCGGCGCGCGGCGCGTCGGGCGCGCGATCGCGCTGGAGCTCGCGCGCGGCGGCTTCGACATCGCCTTGCACCACCGCAGCGGCGACGCCCCCACCCTGGCCGACCTGCGGACGGCGTCCGCCGAATTGCGCGGCCTGGGCGCGCGCGTCGAGCCGTTCCGGGCCGATTTCTCCGATCCGGCCTGCGCCGCGGCGCTGGTGCCCGAGATCGCGCGGCGTTTCGGGCGGCTGGACGCGGTCGTCAACAGCGCGTCGCGCTTCGAATACGACCGGCCGGAAAATTTCGACGCCGCGCTGCTGGAATCGCTGATCCGCAGCAACACGGCCGCACCGATCGCGCTGGCGCAGGCGCTCGCGGCGCAGGTCGGGCGGCAGGCGGGCCACCGCATCGCGCCGTGCGTCGTCAACCTGCTCGACCAGAAGCTTTCCAACCCGAATCCCGATTACTTCTCTTACACGCTGGCCAAAGCGGCGCTGAAGCAGGCCACGGTGCTGCTCGCGCAGGCGCTGGCGCCGTCGGTGCGCGTGTGCGGGGTCTCGCCGGGCGTCACGCTGGCCTCGGGCCCGATGACCGACGCCGAGTTCGACGACGCGCGCAAGCTGACCGCGCTCGGGCGCTCGTCGACGCCCGGCGACATCGCGCGCGCCGTGCGCTTCCTGATCGAGTCGCCGGCGATCACCGGCGTCGACCTCGCCGTGGACGGCGGCCAGCACTTGATCGGGCAGACGCGCGACGTGCTGTTCCTGGCCCGCGACGCCGCCGCGCCGCGCTGAAGCGGCCGCGCAAGCATTTTCCTTGGAACCCGCCATGATGAGCTTCCTGCACCACCCGACGCTGGCCGACTGTCGGCGCCTGTTCTTGCGCAACTACGAGGTGTGGATCAACATCGGCGTCCACGAGTTCGAGAAGAAGGGCGAGCAGCGCGTGCTGATCAACGTCGACCTGTACGTGCCGCTCGCCGCTTCGACGCCGCAAGCCGACCAGCTCGTCGAAGTGCTGGACTACGATTTCATCCGCAGCACCATCGCCGCGCGCGTGGCCCAGGGCCACATCCACCTTCAGGAAACGCTGTGCGACGACCTGCTCGCGCGGATGCTGGCCAACCCCCGGGTGCGCGCCGCGCGCGTCTCGACGGAAAAGCCCGACGTCTACCCCGATTGCGATGCGGTCGGCGTGGAAGTGTTCGGCGTGAAGGAAACGCGATGAACCCGCAACCGTGCGCCGACGCGCCCGCCGTCGACGTCGACGCGCGGCGCGCGAAGAAGGCCGCGTTCGAGATCAACAAGCTCTCGAAGCGGCTGCACCGCCAGGTCGGCCAGGCGATCATCGACTTCAACATGATCGAAGCCGGCGACAAGGTGATGGCCTGCCTGTCCGGCGGCAAGGACAGCTACGCCATGCTGGACGTGCTGCTGTCGCTGCGCGAGCGGTCGCCGGTCAAGTTCGAGCTCGTCGCCGTCAACCTCGACCAGAAGCAGCCCGGCTTCCCGCAGGACGTGCTGCCCGGCTACCTGCGCGCCCGCGGCGTGCCGTTCCACATCGAGGAGCAGGACACCTACTCGATCGTGACGCGGCGCATCGAGCCGGGCAAGACGATGTGCTCGCTGTGCTCGCGGCTGCGCCGCGGGATCCTGTACCGCGTCGCCGGCGAGCTCGGCGCGACCAAGATCGCGCTCGGCCACCACCGCGACGACATCGTCGTGACGATGCTGATGAACATGTTCTTCGGCAGCCGCCTCAAAGGCATGCCGCCGAAGCTCGTCAGCGACGACGGGCGCAACGTGGTGATCCGGCCGCTCGCCTACGTCGCCGAATCCGACCTCGTGCGCTGGGCCGAGCATCGGCGGTTCCCGATCATCCCGTGCACGCTGTGCGGCAGCCAGGACAACCTGCAGCGCGTGCAGATCAAGCAGATGATCCGCGACTGGGAGAAACGATATCCCGGCCGCATCGGGAACATGTTCACCGCAATGGCCAACGTCTCGCCGTCGCACCTGATGGACCGCAAGCTGCATCCGTTCACGACGATCCGCGCGACGGGCCGGCCCGAACCGGACGGCGACATCGCGTTCGACGACGACGAATCCTGCGCCGCGCCGGCGCCGGGCGTCATCCGGCTGATCTGAAAACCGCGCCGAGCGCCCCCGGGAGACCGCCATGCCCTCCGTTCCGAAACCCCACAGCCCGTTCATCTCGGCCGCCGCGGCTGGCGCCGCATCGCTGCTGGCCGGCTGCGCGGGCTTGCACACCGTCGACGCCACGGTCGCCAGCTACGGCGCTTGGCCGGCCGGGATGAAGCCCGGCACCTACGCGTTCGACCGCTTGCCGTCGCAGCAATCGAATCCCCAGCGCCAACGGACGCTGGAGGCCGCGGCCGCGCAGGCGCTGGCCGCCGCCGGTTTCACGCCCGCCGCCGATGGCGGCAAGCCGGGCGTGACGGTGCAGCTGGGCGCGCGCATCGAACGCTTCGACGCCTCGCCCTGGGACGATCCCCTGTGGTGGTCGGGCCCGCGCCGCGGCTTCTATCCCGGTTGGACTTCGCCTTATGGCCCGGGCCCGTGGGGAAGCGGCTGGGGCCGGCACGGCTACTGGGGCGCGCCGCCGTTGCCGCAGCCCGATTTCTACGAGCGCGAGGTCGCGCTGCTGATCCGCGACGCCGCGACGGCCAAGCCGCTGTACGAAACCCATGCGTCCAACGACGGCAACACGGCGGGCGGCGAGCGCCTGCTGGCCGCGATGTTCGACGCCTCGATGAAGGATTTCCCGGCCGCGGCGGCCAAGCCGCACCGCGTCGCCGTCGACCTGACGATGGTGCCGGCCGCGCCGCCGGCCAGCGCCGCCGGCGCGCCCTGAGACGGCGGCCGGGCGCGGCCGATCTCCGATAATCCCGTCTCCACATCGAACCGGATTCCCGTTATGGCGCTCAGCATCGTGATCATGGCCGCGGGCAAAGGCACGCGGATGCGATCGGCGCGCCCCAAGGTGCTGCACGCGCTCGGCGGCACGCCTTTGCTGGGCCACGTGCTCGCCGCCGCCGAAGCGCTCGCGCCGGCGCGATGCGTGCTGGTCACCGGCCACGGCGCCGAGGCCGTCGAGGGGTCGTTCGCCGGCTCCGGACGCGCATTCGTGCGCCAGGAGCCGCAGCTGGGCACCGGCCACGCGGTGCAGCAAGCCGCGCCGGCGTTGCCCGACGACGGCGTCACGCTGGTGCTCAACGGCGATGTGCCGCTGATCCGCGCGCAGACGCTGCAAACGCTGGTCGACGCCTGCGACGGCCGCCGCCTCGCGCTGCTGACGGTGGATTTGCCCGACCCGTTCGGCTATGGCCGCATCCTGCGGGCCGCCGCCGGCGGCGGGAAGGTGGAGGCCATCGTCGAAGAAAAAGACGCGACGCCCCCGCAACGCCGGATCACCGAGGTCTACACCGGCATCCTGGCCGCGCCCACCGCCGCGCTGAAGCGGTGGCTGGGCCGGCTCGCGAACGACAACGCGCAGCGCGAGTACTACCTGACCGACGTCGTCGCGCAGGCCGTGGCCGCCGGCGTGGAAGTCTGCACGACCCTGGCGGCGGACGAGACCGAGGCGCTCGGCGTCAACAGCCCCGCGCAGCTCGCCGACCTCGAACGCCGGCTGCAGCGCCGCCGTGCGGACGCGTTGATGGAGGCCGGCGCGCGGCTGGCCGACCCGGCGCGTTTCGACCTGCGCGGCACGCTGGCCTGCGGCATGGACGTCGAGATCGACGTCGGCTGCGTGTTCGAGGGCGACGTGCGCCTGGGCGACGGCGTGCGCATCGGCGCGCACTGCGTGATCCGCGACGCCGAGATCGCCGCCGGCGCGGTCGTCCATCCATTCACGCACATCGAGGGCGCGAGCGTGGGCGCCGGCGCGCTGATCGGCCCGTTCGCCCGCCTGCGCCCCGGCGCCGAGCTGGGCGAGGACGTGCACATCGGCAATTTCGTCGAGGTCAAGAACGCGACGCTCGGTCCGGGCAGCAAGGCGAATCACCTCGCCTATCTCGGCGACGTCGATGTCGGCGGCCGCAGCAATATCGGCGCTG
>JBEVLR010000326.1:0-11389 GCA_040509075.1 Burkholderiaceae bacterium
GCCAGCTTCGGTGCCGCGGGCCAGCGCTGCATGGCGGTGTCGGTGGCGGTGCTCGTGGGCGACGCCCGCGGCTGGATCCCCGAGCTGGTGGAACGCGCCCGGAAGATGTCCGTGGGCGACGGCCGCTCGAAGGCGACCGATGTCGGGCCGCTCATCTCGTGCGACGCCAGGCGGCGCGTCGAATCGCTCATCGCCGGGGGCGTCGGGGAAGGCGCCAGGCTCGAACTCGACGGCCGGCTGCCCGCGCCGGGCGGCGGCGCCGGACAAGGCAACTTCGTCGGCCCGACGATCTTCTCGGGCGTGAAGCCGGGCATGGCGATCTACGACCAGGAGATCTTCGGCCCCGTGCTGTGCCTGGCCGAGACCGCGACGCTCGACGACGCCGTGGCGATGGTCAACGCGAACCCGAACGGCAACGGCACGGCGATCTTCACTCAATCGGGCGCGGCGGCGCGCAGGTTCCAGGAAGAGATCGACGTCGGCCAGGTCGGCATCAACGTGCCCATCCCGGTGCCGGTGCCGCTGTTCTCCTTCAGCGGGTCGCGCGCGTCGAAGCTGGGCGATCTCGGCCCCTACGGCAAGCAGGCCGTGCTGTTCTACACGCAGACCAAGACCGTCACCGCGCGCTGGTTCGACGACGACGAGCCGGGCGGCGTGAACACCACGATCAGCCTGCGCTGAGGCGCCTCGGGGTTTCCATGCGATTCGAGCTCAACGAAGAACAGCGGGCGTTCCAAGAAGCGGCGCGCAAGTTCGCCGCCGCCGAGATGGCCCCCCACGCCGCGGCCTGGGACGCCGAAGGCGTGTTCCCCCGCGGCACGCTGAGCCGCGCCGGCGAGCTCGGCCTGTGCGGGCTGTACGCGCCCGACACCCATGGCGGCCTGGGCCTGACGCGCCTGGACGCCACGATCGTGTTCGAGGAACTGGCCGGCGCCTGCCCGTCGACGACCGCCTACATCACCATCCACAACATGGTGGCCTGGATGGTGGCCACCTTCGCCAGGCCCGAGATCGCGGCCGAATGGGGCCCCTCCTTGACGCGCGGCGCCAGGCTGGCGTCGTATTGCCTGACCGAGGCGGACGCGGGCTCGGACGCCGCCTCGCTGCGCACCACCGCCCGCCGCGACGGCGACAGCTACGTCCTGAACGGCAGCAAGGCGTTCATCTCCGGCGCGGGGGCGACCGACTGCCTGGTGGTCATGGCGCGCACCGGGGGCGACGGCGCCGCCGGCATCTCCGCCTTTCTGGTGCCGGCGGACGCGGCGGGCGTGCGCTACGGGCGCAGGGAGGAGAAGCTGGGCTGGAACAGCCAGCCCACGCGCGCCGTCGCCTTCGACGGCGTGCGCATTCCCGCCAGCCACCTGCTCGGCGAAGAAGGCGGCGGCTTCCGCATCGCGATGGAAGGCCTGGACGGCGGCCGGATCAACATCGCCGCCTGCTCGGTCGGCGCGGCGCAAGCCGCCCTCGACGCCGCGCGCCGCCATCTGGGCGAACGGCGCCAGTTCGGCCGCGCCCTCGGCGGGTTCCAGGCGCTGCAGTTCAAGCTGGCCGACATGGTGACCGAGCTGATCGCCGCCCGGCAGATGGTCCGCCTGGCCGCGTCGAAGCTCGATGCGGGCGCGCCGGACGCCAACGTCTACTGCGCGATGGCCAAGCGGTTCGCGACCGACGCCGGCTTCCAGGTCTGCAACGAAGCGCTGCAGATCCACGGCGGCTACGGCTACCTCCGCGACCATCCGCTCGAGCGGTGGCTGCGCGACGTCCGCGTCCACCAGATCCTCGAAGGCACCAACGAGATCATGCGCGTCATCGTGGGACGGCGGATGCTGCGGGACGGCTCCACCGAGCACCTTCGATGACCCGCAACCGCCGCCCCGGCGCCGCGCGATGACCGACGCGCCGACGCCCGGCCGCCCGCAGGCGCCCTCACCCCAGGCCATCGGCCGCGGGCGGGGTCGATGGCCGCCGCGCGGCCGGCGGGGAGGCGCCCGCACCGGAATGCGGCGCATGGAGCCCGCTCGATGAGCGCCGACCCCGTTCTCTTCGGCACCCTGACGACCGCGTCCGGCCACCGGTTCGGGCGCGCGACGCTCAATGCGCCCGCCAGCCTGAACGCGTTGTCGCTGCCCATGGTGGACTTGCTGGGGCCGCGGTTGGGAGCCTGGGCGGCCGATCCGGGGATCGCGGCCGTCGTGCTCGACGCGGTCGGCGACAAGGCGTTCTGCGCGGGCGGCGACGTCGTCGCGCTGTACCGCTCCATCCGCGCCGCCGCGCCCGGCGAGGTGCCGATCGAAGCGGCCCGGTTCTTCGAGCGCGAGTATCGGCTCGATTTCTCGATCCACACCTATCCGAAGCCGCTGCTTTGCTGGGGGAACGGCATCGTGATGGGCGGCGGCATCGGGCTGCTGGCCGGCGCCTCGCACCGCGTCGTCACGGCCACGGCCCGGTTGGCGATGCCCGAGATCGCCATCGGCCTCTATCCCGACGTCGGCGGCAGCTGGTTCCTGGCGCGCGCGCCCGGCCGCGCCGGCCTCTTCCTCGCGCTCACCGGCGCGCCGCTGAACGCGGGCGACGCCCGCTTCGCCGGGCTGGGCGACATCGTGCTGAACCACGCGGACCACGATCGGGTGCTCGAGGCGATCGCCGCGGCGCGCTGGGACGGGTCGGCGAACCTGGACTCGGCGCGGCTGAGCCGCCTGCTCGAGGCCTTCGCGGGCGACGCCGCGGAACCGGCCTCGCCGCTGGCGTCGAAGCTCCACCGCATCGACGCCGTGATCGGGCGCGACACCCTCGCCGACGCCGCGTCCCGGATCGAAGCCCTGGCGACGGACCCGGACCCGTGGTTGGCGGCGGCCGCAGCGGCTTTCGCCAGAGGTTCGCCGACCTCCGCCCGCCTCTCTTTCGAGATGCAGCGGCGCGCGCGCCACCTGTCGCTGGCCGAGGTCTTCCGTCTGGAATACCGGGCTTCGGTCGGCTGCTGCCTGCATCCGGACTTCGCCGAAGGCGTGCGTGCCTTGCTGGTGGACAAGGACAAGGCCCCGCGATGGAGCCCCGCCAGGTTGGCGGACGTCACCGACGCCTATATCGACGAACACCTCGCCCCGTCGCCCGACGGGCCGCATCCGCTCGGCGATCTCGCCTGACCGGGTTCGAGCCGGCGCCCTCCCTTCATGCGAGCAGGAGACAAGATGACCGCCCAGAACATCGCTTTCATCGGCCTCGGGAACATGGGACTGCCGATGGCGGCCAACCTCGCCAGGGCCGGACACGCGGTGACCGCGTTCGATCTCAGCGCCGACGCCGCCGGCAGGGCGCGGGCGCAAGGGTTGCCCGTGGCCGCGTCCGCCGCCGAAGCCGTCGAGGAGGCGGCCGTCGTCGTCTCGATGCTGCCCGCCGGCCGCCACGTCGAATCGCTGTTCCTGGGCGACGGCGGGCTGCTGTCCAGGCTGGCGGCCGGCACCTTGGTGGTCGACTGCAGCACCATCGCGCCGGCATCGGCCGGGAAGGTCGCCGAGGCCGCCGCCGCCCGGGGATTGCCGATGATCGACGCGCCGGTCTCCGGAGGCACCGCCGGCGCGGCCGCGGGGACGCTGACGTTCATCGTCGGCGGCGACGCCGCCGCGCTCGAGCTGGCGCGGCCGGTGCTGCTGGGCATGGGCAAGAACGTCTTCCACATGGGCGCGGCGGGGTCGGGCCAGGTCGCCAAACTGTGCAACAACATGGCGCTCGGCGTGATCATGGCCGTGACGGGAGAAGCGCTGGCGCTCGGCGTGGCGCACGGCCTGGACGCCAAGGCGCTGTCGCAGATGATGGCCGTGAGCACCGGGCGCAGCTGGGCGACGGAAGCCTGCAATCCCTGGCCGGGCGTGTCGGAGCACGCGCCGGCTTCCCGCGGTTACGCGGGCGGGTTCGCCAGCGACCTGATGCTCAAGGACCTGGGCCTGGCCGTCGAGGCGGCGATGGCGGCGGGCGCCGCCATCCCCTTGGGTGAGCTCGCGCGCAACCTCTATGCGATGAATCGGCGCGCCGGGCGCGGCGGGCTGGACTTTTCGAGCGTCGTCAAGCTCCTGGGGGAGGCGCCTTGATGCCCGCGCCGGGCACGCGCGCCGCCATGGCGCCGGCCCAGGGGGCCGCGGTCAACCGTTCTTGATCCGTCCGGCCACGGCCCGCGCGAACGCGTCGGTGGAGGCCGAACCGCCCAGATCGCCGGTGCGGACATGGTCGACGTTGAGCGTCGCGTCGATCGCGGCGGCGAGACGGCGGGCCAGGTCGTCGAGCTTGCAGTGCTGCAGCATCAGCCCGGCGGCGAGCATCAGCGCGGCCGGATTCGCGAGGCCCTTGCCCGCGATGTCGGGCGCCGAGCCGTGGACGGCCTCGAAGATCGCCGCATCGGTGCCGATGTTGGCGCCGGGCGCCATGCCGAGGCCGCCGACCAGGCCGGCCACCAGATCCGACAGGATGTCCCCGAACAGGTTGGTGGTGACCAGCATGTCGAATTGCCAGGGGTTGGTCACGAGCTTCATCGCGCAGGCGTCGATGATCACCGTGTCGAGCTGGAATTTCCCTTTGTAGCCGCGTTCGTAGAGCTCCAGGCCGGTTTCCAGGAAGATGCCGGTCAGCGCCTTCATGATGTTGGCCTTGTGGACGATGGCCACTTTCCCGCGGCCCGTGGCCACCGCGGTGTCGAACGCGAATTTCAGCAGCCGCCGGCTCCCGGCGCGGGTGTTGATCCCGGTGGCGATCGCCACCGCATGGGGGTCGTCGTCGATCTGGACGAAATGCTCGTGCCCGATGTAGAGGCCTTCGAGGTTCTCGCGCACCACGACGAGGTCGATGTCTTCGAACCGCCCGCCGGGGACGATCGTCCTGGCCGGGCGCAGGTTGGCGTACAGCTTGAACTCTTCGCGCAGCCGCACGTTCGACGAGCGGTAGCCCCCGCCCGACGGCGTTTCGAGCGGGCCTTTGAGGGCCAGCCGCGTCCGCCGGATGCTGTCGAGCGTCGCCGGAGGCAGCGGATCGCCGCAGTCCCTGACCCCCGCGAGGCCGGCGACTTTGCTCTCCCACTCGAAAGGCGCGCCCAGCGCATCCAGCACGGCCATCGTGGCGTCCACGATCTCGGGGCCGATGCCGTCGCCGGGGATGAGGGTCGCTCGGATTTTCGATGTCATCTCGTTGCTCGCTCTTCGTTCGATTCGGTTTGGATGACGACGATGATATGCGGATGACCCCGCCCCCCGAGCCTTCGGACATCGCCGCCGCGCTGAATCCACTATCCTTGGGGGCCGCGGATCCATCCTGCGCGGATCCGCCTGCGTTCGTCCGGCAACACCGAAAAAATGATCATCTGGCTCGTCATCGCCATTTACCTGTCGTGCATCGTGGTCGTCCACTTGCGCGGCCGCGTCCGCCACAGTTTCTGGGGCCAGGTCTTCGACCATTCCGGATTCCTGGCGCCCGTCAACGTGTTCCTCTACGCCTTCTCGGCGGTGCCGAACCGGCCCTACGTTTCGCAGGCGCACTTCCCGGAACTCGAGGCGCTGCGCCGCAACGCCGACGTGATCCGGGAGGAAGGGCTCGCGCTGATGGCGCATTCGCGGATGAGATCGCCCGACAACAAGGACGACGCCGGCTTCAACTCGTTCGCGAAGGCGGGCTGGAAGCGCTTCTACCTGAAGTGGTACGGGGACGCGCATCCGTCGGCGGCGCGCTTGTGCCCGCGCACCACCGACCTGCTGAAGACGATCCCGAGCGTGAGCGCCGCCATGTTCGCCACGCTCCCCCCGGGCGCGGTGCTCAACCCGCACAAAGATCCTTACGCGGGCTCGATGCGCTACCACCTCGGACTGGTGACGCCGAACGACGACGCCTGCTACATCGACGTGGACGGCGAACGCTACAGCTGGCGCGACGGCGAAGGCGTGATCTTCGACGAAACCTTCATCCACACCGCGCGCAATCAAACGGAGGTCGAGCGGCTGATCCTGTTCTGCGATGTCGCGCGGCCGATGAAATTCGCCTTCGCGGCCGCGTTCAACCGCTGGTTCGGCCGCAGCGTCGTGGCCGCGGCGAGCTCGCCCAACGATGCGCAGGACCGCGTCGGCCTGATCAACCGGCTGTTCTTCCTGTCGCATGAGGCGGGGCAGGCGCGCCGCCGTTTCAAGGCCTGGAACAAGACCGCCTACAAGCTGACGAAAGCGGCGTTGGCCGTCGGCGTGGCCGCGGCGCTGATCCTGCCCGGCTCGCTGCATCTCCTTCATGCGCTGACGCCGGGCAAGGCCGCTGCGCCGCCGCCGGCCGGGCGGCCGCAGGCAACGGCCGCCCCTGCCCGCTGAGCGCCGCGCTCCGCCCGGGCGCTCTCCGGCTGCGGCGGATTTCCCCCGAACCTTCCCGAACCGCCCGAGCGGGCTGCCTGCCT
The DNA here is from genome assembly GCA_040509075.1 of Burkholderiaceae bacterium. Taxonomy (GTDB): domain Bacteria; phylum Pseudomonadota; class Gammaproteobacteria; order Burkholderiales; family Burkholderiaceae_C; genus Scleromatobacter. The sequence goes on from JBEVLR010000326.1 coordinate 6,416, forward strand.
TGATCCGCGATACGCTCCTCTCCGAACTCCGGCTCGCCACCCGCACCGAACATCGGCGCATCGAGGATCTGCTGCGCCTGACCGAACCCATGGCGCTGGAGCGGTACGCGACGATCATGAGCGGGTTCGACGCATTCCTGCGGATCTGGGAGCCGCGCCTGCAGGCCGCGCTGCCCGAACGCCTGCGGCACTGGTTCCGCACCCGCCGGCGCGGCGGCTTCGCGAGCGCGGACGTCGAATGGCTGCGCGACGTGGCCGGGATGCCGGCGGTGCGCATGGACGCGGACGACGCGGCGCTGATGCCGCTGGACGATCTCGCCCAGATCCTCGGTTCGCTGTACGTCGTCGAAGGCTCGGCGCTCGGGGGCCGCGTGATCGCGCCGCGCCTGAAGACCGCCCTCGGATTGGACGCCGGTTGCGGCGCGAGCTACTTCCATGGCTTCGGCGGCCAGACCGGCGTGATGTGGAACGACTTCCGCGTGACGGCCTCGCTGGAGATCGGAGAATCCCACAAAGCGGTGCTGCGCGCGTGCCGCAGCGCCAAGCGCACCTTCTCGGCGCTGACCGAGACTTTCGCGCCGCTGGCCGCACCCGCCGTCCCGGCCTTCCCGCCGCTGCCCGACATCGACGATTCGGCGGACGACACGATCATCGACCTGCGCTGAGCGTTCGCGCATGCCGTTTGCTCCTGCCGTTCGCCGTCGCCCTGCACGGCCAGCCTGGCATAAACTGCCCCCTGCACCGAGCGCGCCCCGTCACCGCTCTCTCCCCGAACCCATGGAACCGTCTTCCCGGCCCGACCTCACCGAGTGCGCCAACGAGGCGATCCGCATCCCAGGCGCCATCCAGCCGCACGGCCGCATGCTGGTGTTCGGCGCGGATTCGGGGCGCGTGCTCGCGCGCAGCGGGAACTGGGCGCCGGAAGACGCGATCGCCGACGCCGTCCGCGCCCTGAGGATCGGGATGGCCGGCTGGCCCGACGGCGAAGGCCCCGCCGCGGTCGGCTCCGTGGCGCTGGCCGCGGGCGCGTTCGACGCCAGCGTGCACCGCGCCGGCGACAACGTCCTCGTCGAATTCGAACCCGCCGCCGCCGACGGCGGCACGCGCTCGCCCATCTATGCGCTGGCGCGCCACCTGTTCCCGGAGCTGCAGCGCGCGCGGACGATCGAGGAGCTTTGCGCGCTCGCGGCCCGCGAATTGAAGAAGTTGACGGGTTTCGGACGCAGCCTCGCCTACCGCTTCGACGCGCAGGGCCACGGCGAAGTGCTGGCCGAGGCGCTGGACGACGGCTACGACAGCTACGCCGGCCATCACTTCCCGGCGAGCGACATCCCCGAGCAGGCGCGCGCCCTTTATTGCCGCAACTACATCCGGCTGATCCCCGACGCGCACTACGATCCGGTGCCGCTGCTGGCCATCGAGCCGGGCGTGCGGGCCGGTGCGATCGACCTGTCGATGGCCAGCCTGCGCAGCGTGTCGGCGGTGCACCTGGAATACATGCGCAACATGGGCATGCGCGCGTCGATGTCGATCTCGATCGTCGTCGGCGGCCGGCTGTGGGGGCTGGTCTCGTGCCACGACCGGCGCACCCGCCACCTGTCGTTCGAAACCCGGGCCGCCTGCGAGCACCTCGGGCGGCTGCTGTCGATGCAGGTCGAGGCGACCGCGGAGCACGCCGACGTGGCGCAGCGGCTGGAGCTGCGCCGGCTGTCGCTGAAGATCTCCGAGCGCGGCGATCTCGACGCGACGCTGCTCGGCCTGCTCGCCGACCCCGCGCCGCTGCTGCAACTGGCGGGCGCCGACGGCGCGGCCGTGGTGCTGGACGACGAATGCCGCACCGTCGGCGCGACGCCTCCCGCCGCGGACATGCCGGCGCTCGCGCGCTGGGTCGCCTCCCGGGGCGGCGTGAGCTTCCACACCGACCGCCTGGCCGAGCTCTACCCCGCCGCGGCAGGCTGGAATCCCGGGCACGCGGGCCTGATGGCCCTGTCGATCTCCGAAGTGCACCGGCATTTGATCTTGTGGTTCCGGCCGCCGGTCGCCCGGACGATCCAGTGGGCCGGCGAGCCGTACAAGGAAGTGCGCGGCGATGGCCGGATCCATCCGCGCCGCAGCTTCGCGAGCTGGCGGCAGGAGCTGAACGACCGTTCGCCGCCGTGGTCGGCCACGCAGGTGGCGGCCGCGCTGGAGCTGCGGCAATCGCTGATCGGCATCGTGCTGCGGCACGCCGAGGAAATCGCCGAGGTGGCGACCGAGCTCGGCCGCGTCAACAAGGAGCTGGAAGCGTTCTCGTACACGGTGTCGCACGACCTGCGCGCGCCGATGCGCCACATCGCCGGCTACGTCGACCTGGTGCTCGACATCGACGCCGCGGCGCTCAGCGACCGCGCGAAGCGCTACTTGGCGCACGTGAAGGACGCCTCCGCCTATTCGGCCCAGCTCGTCGACGGGCTGCTCGATTTTTCGCGCATGGGCCGCGCCGCGCTCAAACGCGTGCGCGTCGACACCGGGACGTTGACGGCCGAGCTGGTCAAGGAGTTCAGTCGGCTGCACCCGGATCGGGCCATCGACTGGCAGGTCGATGGCGAGCTGCCCGTGCTGCACGCCGACGCGCTGCTGATCCAGCTCGCGCTGCGCAACCTGATCGCCAACGCGGTGAAATACACGCGCCGCAACCCGCAGGCGCAGATCCGCATCGGCGCGGTGCGCCGCCCCGACGCGGACGGCATCGAAATCGCCGACAACGGCGTCGGCTTCGACATGAAATACGTCGGCAAGCTGTTCGGCGTCTTCCAGCGCCTGCACCAGACGGAAGACTTCGAAGGCACGGGCATCGGCCTGGCCAGCGTCCGCCGGATCGTGGAACGGCACGGCGGCCACGCCTGGGCCGAGGGCCATCCCGGCCAGGGCGCCCGGTTCGGTTTCGTGCTGCGCCGTCAAATGGAGGAAATCGACCCATGCTGAAACCCATCCTGCTCGTGGAGGACGATCCGCGGGATCTCGAATTGACCCTGGTCGCGCTCGAGCGCAGCCAGCTCGCCAACGAGGTCGTGATCGTGCGCGACGGCGCGCAGGCGGTCGACTACCTGACCCGCCAACGCGACTACGCCGACCGCAGCGCCGGAAATCCGGCCGTGATCCTGCTCGACCTGAAACTGCCCAAGCTCAACGGCCTCGAGGTGCTGAAGATCGTGCGGGCGACGCCCGAGCTGCGCAGCCTGCCGGTCGTGATGCTCACGTCCTCGCACGAGGAATCCGACGTGGTGGCGAGCTACGACCTGGGCGTCAACGCCTACGTCGTCAAACCGGTCGCTTTCAAGGAGTTCGTCGCGGCGATCGCCGACCTGGGCGTGTTCTGGGCGGTGCTCAACGAGCCGCCGCCCGGGTCGACCAAGGCGTCGCGGCGCCTGGAATGACGCGGAGCCGGACGTCTTGAGCGCCTTCGCCCCGGCCCCGCTGAAGATCCTCCTGCTCGAGGATTCCAAGTTCGACGCCGAATTCGTCGGCGAATTCGTGCGCGCGAACTACCCGCTCGCGCGCCTCGACGTGGTCGACGACGAAGCGGGTTTCCGCGACGCGCTCGCGCAGGCCGCCGCGGGCCAGCCTTACGACGCGATCCTGTCCGACCACGAGGTGCCGGGCTACGGCGGCCCGCAAGCGCTCGACCACGCGCTCGGGGTCGTGCCGAGGACGCCGTTCATCTTCGTGTCGGGCCTGATCGGCGAGGAGAACGCGGTCGACCTGCTCAAGCGCGGCGCGACCGACTATGTCAGCAAGAATCGCCTGTCGCGGCTGCCGGTCGTGCTCGACCGCGCGCTGCGGGAGGTGGCCGAGCGCGAGGCGCGCGAGCGCGCCGAGCGGCGGGCGCGCAAGGCCGATGAGATCTACGGGCGCGTGGTCGACGCGCTGAACGACTACGCGGTGATCCTGCTCGACCGCGACGGCGTCATCCGCGATTGGAACCGGGGCGCCATCGCGATCTTCGGGCTCGCGCGCGAGCAGGCGCTCGGCAGCCATTTCGGCCGGTTGTTCACCGACGAGGACCGCGCCGCGGGCGTGGTCGAACGCGAGCTCGACGCCGCCCGCCGCAACGGCAGCTCCAGCGGCGACCGCTGGCTGCGGCGCGCCGACGGCACGCCGATGCGCGCCGACGGCGTGCTGACGGCGCTGCGCGACGGCGACGACGAGGCCGGCGAAATCAACGGGTTCTGCAAGATCCTGCGCGACGGCACGGACGCTTACGAGAACGCCGCCGCGCTGCGCGAGGCCAAGGACGAAGCCGAGCGCGCGAACCGCACCAAGGACCGCTTCCTGGCGGTGCTGTCGCACGAGCTGCGCACGCCGCTCGCGCCCATCGCGACGGCGGCGGAAGTGCTCGAACGCGAAGCCGGCGTGCCGCCGCAATACGCGGCGCTGTTGCCGATGATCCGGCGCAACGTCGCGCTGGAAGCCCGGCTGATCGACGATCTGCTCGACCTCACGGCGATCGCCGCCGGCAAGGTCACGCTGAAGCTGGACCGGGTGGACATGCGCCAGGTCGTCGACGCCGTGCTCGACATGGTCAAGGAAGCGAGCCTCGAGAAACGCATCTCGCTGACATCGCGGTGGGACGCGGCGCGCGCGACCGTGCGCGGCGACGCGGCGCGCCTGCAGCAAGTGCTGTGGAACATCGTGCACAACGCGATCAAGTTCACGCCGGAAGGCGGCCGCATCGACCTGCGCGCCGACGACGACGGCCCGCGGCTGCGGCTGCGCTGCATCGACGACGGCATCGGCATCGACAGAGCGTCCCGGGATCGCATCTTCTCCGCGTTCGAACAAGCCGACGGCGCCGTCGCGCGCCGGTTCGGCGGCCTCGGCCTGGGCTTGGCGATCGCGCACGGGCTGGTCACCGAACACGGCGGCCGGCTCGAAGCCGACAGCCCGGGTCCGGGGCAAGGCGCGACCTTCACGCTGACCCTGGACACGCTCGAC
>JBEVLR010000327.1:0-3276 GCA_040509075.1 Burkholderiaceae bacterium
ACTTCCCCAAATCGATGGGCGCCAAGTCCGGATGGGCGCTCGTTCCCATCGATCGCTGGGAGCTCCATCCCCACGTGCCTGGCGTCGCCGATCCGTCCAGCGTGGATCGGGACATGCTCGCCCGCTCGTCGCCGAGCCTCTTCGGCTTCATCAGCGGCAAGCTGGGGTGGTGGAGCGATCCGCTCAAGAGGCGCCTCCGGAACCTGCGCCTGGGCAAGGAAGACGGTGCCGGCGAAGACGGCCTCGGCCGGGGCGGGGGCGAGTTCGGCAAATCGATGGGCGCGGCCTGGTGCCACCGGATCGTGCTGGACAACCTGTCCCGGTTCAGGCCCTACCGATGGGGACTCTCCGCGGCGGTCGACTTCGCTCCGCTGTCGGCCACGAGGGCCTCGTGACGCGCCAGGGCGCCGCTCCCGCGGCCCCCGCGGATCGACGGCGGGACGCTCAAGCCACCGTCTGCGCGAGCTGGCCGCCGGCGTACTTCGCGGCCACCACCTGCAGCGAATCGGCCTTGACCTTCGCGCCCTGGCCTTCGCAACCGAATTCCAGGTAACGCTGGCGGCAGATGCCCTTGGCGGCCTCGCGCGCGGGCTTCAGGTAGTCGCGCGGGTCGAACTTCTCGGGGTTCTCGACGAAGAATTTCCGGATCGCGGCCGTCATCGCCAGGCGGACGTCGGTGTCGATGTTGATCTTGCGCACGCCGTGCTTGATCGCTTCCTGGATCTCCTCGACCGGGACGCCGTAGGTCTCCTTCATGTCGCCGCCGTACTGGCGGATGGCGGCGAGCAGCTCCTGGGGCACCGACGACGAGCCGTGCATCACGAGGTGGGTGTTCGGGATGCGGCGATGGATCTCCTTGATGCGCCCGATCGCCAGGATGTCGCCCGTGGGCTTGCGGGTGAACTTGTAGGCGCCGTGGCTGGTGCCGATCGCGATCGCCAGCGCGTCCAGCTGGGTCCGCTTGACGAAGTCGGCGGCCTGCTCGGGATCGGTCAGCAGCTGATCCATCGTCATCGTCGCGTCGGTGCCGTGGCCGTCTTCCTTGTCGCCCTTCATCGTCTCGAGCGAGCCGAGGCAGCCGAGCTCGCCTTCGACGGTGACGCCCAGCTTGTGCGCCATGTCGACCACGCTGCGGGTGACGTCGACGTTGTAGTCGTAGCTCGCGATCGTCTTGCCGTCGGCCTGCAGCGAGCCGTCCATCATCACCGAGCTGAAGCCGAGGTCGATCGCGCCGCGGCAGATGTCGGGGCTTTGGCCGTGATCCTGGTGCATCACGAGCGGGATCGACGGCCAGCTCTCGGTCGCGGCCTGGATCAAGTGCTTGATGAACGGCTCGCCCGCGTACTTGCGGGCGCCGGCCGAAGCCTGCAGGATCACCGGCGCGCCGACCTCCGCGGCCGCCGACATCACGGCCTGCACCTGTTCGAGGTTGTTCACGTTGAACGCCGGGATGCCGTAGCCGTTTTCGGCCGCATGATCCAGCAATTGACGCATTGAGACGACGGGCATGGGAAATCCTTCGAGGGAGTTGCGGATCGGGGGCCGACGCGCGGCGTGCCGCTGGCCGGGGCGGCGCGCCGAGGTGCCGGAACGCCGTGAGCCGGCCATTTTATCGGTGCGGCGCCGGGCACCCCATAATCCGGCCCCAGCCGAACATGCAAGAACGGGCCGCCGATGGTTTTCCCCTGGTTCAACACGCGCGCGGTCGACGCCTTCATCGACGCCGAGGTCGCCGAGCTGGTCAGGCACGTCCCGAAGGCGAAGCTGGAAGCCGGCGCGACCGCGAAGAAGGCCCGGGAACAACTGGAGAAATCGCACGACTTGCTGCTGCGGCGCGCGCATGATTTCGTGAAGCGGGAAAAACTCAACCTGTTCCAGAAGGCGCGCATCGCCCATCGCCTGAAATGGTCGCTGCGCGAGGCGGATTACCCGATCGAGTTCGTCGACGAACTCGCCTACCGGCTCGCCACCGTCGTCGCCTCGGCGAACTCGCAACGCGAAATCTGACGTCGCGGCCGCCGGGTCGATCCCGCCTCGCCGTCCGCCGGTTCCCTTTCCACGGTTCACGCTTCGATCGACCCCGACCCATGGCCACTCGTCCGCCTCCACCCCGCAACGCCGCGCCCGCGGACGGGACCCTGAACCGCGCGCTGGCCCTGCACCAGGCCGGGCGGCTGGACGAGGCCGACGCGCTGTACCGGCAGGTCATCCGGCAGGCCCCGGGGCATTTCGACGCGACCCATCTGCTGGGCGTGGTCGCGCTGCAGCGCGGCGACCTCCCCGCCGCCGAAGCGCTGATCGCGCAGGCGCTCGCATCGAAGCCCAGGGACGCCGCCGCGCTGAACAACCTCGGCACCGCGCTGCTGCGCGCACGCCGCCTCGACGAGGCGCGCGAACAGTTCGAGCGTGCCGTCAAAGCGCAGCCCGGCCACGTCGACGCGCTGTCCAACCTCGGCAGCGTGCTGCGCCAAACGGGACGCGTGGCGGAATCGGTGGCGCCGTTGAAGCGCGCGTTCGCCGGCAACCCCAAATCGGCGGAGATCGCCGACCTGCTGGGCGCCTCGCTGCTCGAGACCGGCGACAGCCGCGCCGCGGCGGCGGTGCTGGAAGCCGCGGTGAAGGCGCATCCGGGCCTGGCGCGGGCGTGGACGCACCTGGCCGTCGCCAGCCAGCGGGCGGGCGACGCCAAGCGCGCGCTGGAAGCCGCCGATGCGGCGCTGCGCATCGAGCCGCGAACCGTGCAGGCGCTCGGCCAACGCGGGCAGGCGCTCGCCGCGCTCGGCGACGCGGCCGCCGCGCTCGACGCCTTCGCCGCCGCCGTGCGGCTGGCGCCGGAAGAGGCGGCCGCGCGGCACAATTTCGGCGTTTTCCTGCGCGAACAGGGCGAGTTCGACGCCGCCATCGGACATCTGCGCGGAGCGATCGCGCTCGATCCGGGGCTGGCCGAAGCCCACGAGGCGCTGGTCGACACGCTGCTGGAAGCGGGCCGCGTCGACGAAGCGGCCAAGCTGGGCGGCGCATATTCCGCCCTGCATCCGGAAGGCGCCGCGGCGCCGGCGATGATGGCGGCGACGCTGTTCGCGCAGGGGCGCATCGAGGAATCGCTCGAGCTCTGGCGCCGCGCCGCGGCGGCGCCCGACGCGGCGTCGTCGACCCATTACGGTTTCGGCAACGCGCTGATGGCGTCCGGCGACGCGCCGACCGCCACGAAGCACTTCGCGCGGGCCGTGGAGCTGGACCCGCAAAACGCGCGGGCCCGCCTGTCGCTGGCGATGT
>JBEVLR010000328.1:0-11384 GCA_040509075.1 Burkholderiaceae bacterium
CGCCGTAGAGCAGCAGCGTCATCAGCGCGCCCAGCACCGTTCCCTGCGGGCTCGTCGCTTCGACGACCGCGACCATCAGCACGACGTAGATCCAGGCAACGGCGATCAGCAGCATCGCCGACCCGGTTTTGCCTGCCTGATTGTGAGAGCGAATGTCATAATGTGATACACCTAGGGATAGCCTGCGGATGTACAAAGCGTTCAGACTCACGTAAAACCGGTTGGGAAGCGCGCAGCACCAGACCGCACCCGAACCGCCAGGAGACACATGAAAAGCCAACCCGATTCTGCGGCCGCGCAGGTCAACGAGCTCGCCGCCAGCGCGCAGGCGCTCGGCGCCAACTTCAGCGAGATCTGGAAATCGATGTCGGGCCTCTCGCTGCCTATGCCCGCGGTGACGGAACTGCAGAACGCGTACCTGAAGCAATCGACCGAGCTCTGGAACCAGACTTTGCAGGCCAAGCCGCCGGCGCCCGCCGACCGCCGCTTCGCCGCCGCCGAATGGGCACAGAACCCGGCCTCCGCGTACACCGCGCAGATGTACCTGCTCAACGCGCGCACCCTGATGCAGATGGCCGACAGCCTGCAGGGCGACGAGAAAACCCGCGCGCGCGTGCGGTTCTCGGTGCAGCAATGGGTCGACGCCACCAGCCCGTCGAACTACCTGGCCTTGAATCCCGAGGCCCAGCGCAAGGCGCTGGCCAGCAACGGCGAGAGCATCGCCGCGGGCATGCAGCAACTGTGGCGCGATGTCCAGCAGGGCCATCTCTCGCAGACGGACGAGCGCGTGTTCGAAGTCGGCCGCAACGTCGCCACCACCGCAGGCGCCGTGGTGTTCGAGAACGAGCACCTGCAGCTGATCGAATACGAACCGCTGACCGACAAGGTGCACGCGCGCCCGATGCTGTTCGTGCCGCCGTGCATCAACAAGTACTACATCCTCGACTTGCAGCCCGAGAATTCGCTGATCCGCCACACGGTCCGCGAAGGCCACCGGACCTTCGTGATCAGCTGGCGCAATCCCGACGACTCGATGGCCGCCAAGACCTGGGACGACTACATCGAGGACGCCGTGATCCGCGCGATCGGCGTCGTGCAGGAGATCACCGGCGCGCCCACGATCAACACGCTCGGCTTCTGCGTCGGCGGCACCTTGCTCGCCACCGCGCTCGGCGTGCTGGCCGCGCGCGGCCGGCATCCGGCCGAAAGCCTCACGCTGCTGACGACCTTCCTCGATTTCTCGAACACCGGCATCCTCGACATCTTCGTCGACGAGGCGTCCGTGCAGCTGCGCGAGATGACGCTCGGCGCGAACGCGCCGGCGGGCCCCAAGCTGCTCAAGGGCGGCGAGCTCGCGAGCACGTTCAGCTTCCTGCGACCGAACGACCTGGTCTGGAACTACGTCGTCGGCAATTACCTCAAGGGCGAGACGCCGCCGCCGTTCGACCTGCTGTACTGGAACAGCGACGCGACCAACCTTCCGGGGCCGATGTACTGCTGGTACCTGCGCAACACCTACCTGGACAACGCGCTGCGCCGTCCCGGCGCGCTGACGGTGTGCGGCGAGGCGCTCGACCTGTCGGCGGTCGCGGCATCGGCCTTCATCTACGGATCGCGCGAGGATCACATCGTGCCGTGGAAGGGCGCGTACGAATCGACGCGGATCCTCGGCGGCCGCAAGCGCTTCGTGCTGGGCGCGTCGGGGCACATCGCCGGCGTGATCAACCCGCCGAAATCGAAGAAGCGCAGCTACTGGACCAACGACGAACTGCCGCGCACCGCCGACGCCTGGCTCGACGGCGCGACCGAGCGCCCGGGCAGCTGGTGGACGGACTGGTCGAAGTGGCTGGCCGGGTTCGGCGGCGGCCAGGTGAGCGCCCCCCGCGCGCCCGGCGGCCGCGGCCACCGGGCCATCGAGCCCGCGCCCGGGCGGTATGTGCAACGAAAAGCCTGAACAGGAGAATCCCCATGGCTGAAGACATCGTCATCGTCGCCGCGGCGCGCACCGCCGTCGGCCGTTTCGGCGGCGCGCTCGCGAAGGTTCCCGCCCCCGAGCTCGGTGCCGCCGTGCTGCGCGCGCTGCTGGAGCGCTCGCGGCTGCAGGGCGACCAGATCGGCGAGGTCATCCTGGGCCAGGTGCTGCAGGCGGGCGCCGGCCAGAACCCGGCGCGCCAGGCCGTCATCAAGGGCGGGCTCCCGGACTCGGTGCCCGCGATGACGATCAACAAGGTCTGCGGCTCGGGCCTGAAGGCGGTGATGCTGGCCGCGCAGGCGATCCGCGACGGCGACTCCGAGATCGTGATCGCCGGCGGCCAGGAAAGCATGAGCCTGTCGCCGCACGTGCTGCCCAACTCGCGCGACGGCCAGCGCATGGGCGACTGGAAGATGGTCGACACGATGATCTCCGACGGCTTGTGGGACGTCTACAACCAATACCATATGGGCATCACCGCCGAGAACGTCGCGAAGAAGCACGGCATCTCGCGCGAGCGGCAGGACGCGCTGGCCTTCGCGTCCCAATCCAAGGCGGCGGCCGCGCAGGACGCCGGCTATTTCAAGGACGAGATCGTCGGCGTGCCGATTCCGCAGAAGAAGGGCGATCCGATCCTGTTCGAGGCCGACGAGTTCATCAACCGCAAATCGACGCCCGAAGCGCTGGCCGGCCTGCGCCCGGCGTTCGACAAGGCCGGCTCGGTCACCGCCGGCAATGCCTCCGGCTTGAACGACGGCGCCGCGGGCGTGGTCGTGATGAGCGCCAGGAAAGCCGCCGCGCTCGGGCTGAAGCCGCTCGCGCGCATCGCGTCGTACGCCAGCGCGGGGCTCGATCCGGCCTACATGGGAATGGGGCCCGTCCCGGCCGCGCGCAAGGCGCTGGAGCGGGCCGGCTGGAAGGCGGCCGACCTCGACCTCCTCGAGATCAACGAGGCTTTCGCCGCGCAGGCTTGTGCGGTGCACCAGGAAATGGGGTGGGACACCAGCAAGGTCAACGTGAACGGCGGTGCGATCGCGATCGGGCACCCCATCGGGGCGTCCGGAGCGCGCATCCTCGTCACCTTGCTGCACGAAATGGCCCGTCGCGGTGCGAAACGCGGCATCGCCTCCCTGTGCATCGGCGGTGGCATGGGGGTTGCATTGACGGTGGAGAATTAGCCCCCACGTTCCCGCTGGCCGTTGCCCCCGGGGGGCGCCCGCTCGGAGACCGGCAAGCCGGATCTCTCGCTTTTCTCGGCTCGCGCCCGCATTCCCCTGGGGTTGCACCCGAGGGGATGCGGGCCGGCGAAGCGCGATAGTGGAGTCAGCCGACAAGGCGCCTCGATAACTCAAATGGAGACATGACATGACCCAGAAAGTAGCCTACGTCACCGGAGGCATGGGCGGCATCGGCACGTGCATCTGCCATCGCCTTCACAAGGACGGGTTCAAGGTGATCGCGGGCTGCGGCCCCAGCCGCGACCATGCCAAGTGGCTCGCCGAACAAAAGGCGCTCGGCTACGCCTTCCACGCGTCCGTCGGCAACGTCGCCGATTGGGACTCCACGGTGCAGGCGTTCAAGCACGCCAAGGAAGAACACGGGCCGATCGACGTGTTGGTCAACAACGCCGGCATCACTCGGGACCGCATGTTCCTGAAGATGACGAAAGAGGATTGGGACGCGGTCATCGACACCAACCTGACCTCGATGTTCAACGTGACGAAGCAGGTCGTCGCCGACATGGTCGAGCGTGGCTGGGGCCGCATCATCCAGATCTCGTCGGTCAACGGCGCGAAGGGCCAAGCCGGGCAGACCAACTATTCGGCCGCCAAAGCGGGCATGCACGGCTTCTCGATGGCGCTGGCGCTCGAGATGGCGAGCAAGGGCGTCACGGTCAACACCGTCAGCCCGGGCTACATCGGCACGGACATGGTCCGCGCGATCAAACCCGAAGTGCTGGAAAAGATCGTCGCAACGATCCCCGTGAAACGCCTGGGCACCGGAGACGAGATCGGCTCGATCGTCGGCTGGCTGGCGGGCGAGGAATCCGGCTTCACGACGGGCGCGGAATTCGCGGTCAACGGCGGATTGCACATGGGGTGAAGCCGCCCGGCCCGGGCGGCCCGAACTTCGGGCCGCCACGGCTCGTCCGCCGTGCAGGCGCGGCCGGTCAAGCCGCCAGGTAGCTGGCCATCCACCACCGGCCGTCCGGGCAGGTCGAATAATCCAGCGTCCGCGCGAATCCCGACAGGGCCTGCGACAACTCCGCCTCGGTCGGGAAATTCTTGACGATTTCGAACGTTTCGCCGGTGAGCAGGCGCCGAACTTCGATCAGGTTGCCTTCGTCGTCGAAGCGGCGCGGCTCGTTGTGCGGATACGGCAGCTGATCGACGAAGATCACCCGGGCGCCCGGCACCAGCCTCGCGTGCAGCGCCTTCAGGAACCGGTCGATCTTGGCTTTCGGCATGTGCGACCACCAGAACATCGAGAATGCGGCGGTGAAGGATTCGTCGATGTTGTCCAGCTTGTAGGCGTCGGCGAGCGCGCACCGCACGGAAGCGATAGGCGCGAGCCGCTCGCTCGCCAGCGCCACCGACGTCGGATCGGCATCCACCGCGACGATCGAACCCGCGCTCTGCGCGGCGTTCCAGGTCCAATAGCCGGTGCCGCAGGCGACCTCCAGCACCTCGTGGCCCGCGAGCATGGCGCGAAGGCGCGCCTTCAGCGGGGAAAGATACGCTTCGAGGAGCGGCGTGCCGTAGCCGACGGAAACATCGTATTCATTGGCCCGGGCCGCGTAGTAGCGCGCATGGTCGGGTTGGGGCGAGTCGCGCAAACCGTTCACCGCCGGTTCGTGAGTCGTGAGGTCATTCATGACAGGTTTCCTCCTGGAGAAACTGTTGCGCGAACGCGAGCAGCGAACTGCGTTCGGCGGATTCGACGCCGTGGTTCAGGCGGGCCACGATGGCCAGCAGCATCCACTGCGGCAGCCGGGGTGGCGCTTCGGACCATCCCGCCAGCTCGAAATAGCGCCGCTGATAAGCCGCGCGAAGACCCGCGCGCACCGCTTGTTCGGCAGGCGGGATGCTCCGCGCGCCGTCGGTGCGTCCGAATTCCAGCAGCAGGAGCGTCTTCGCGACATCGATGCCCGCATGGCCGCGCGATGCGCTCCACCAGTCGATCACCGCGGACGGCCCGTCCCCGCTCGCGAGGACGTTCAAAGGATGGAAGTCGCCGTGGCAGAGGCGGTCGTTTCCCGGCTCGTCTTCGATCAGCGGGAGCGAGCGCCGCGCGGCGTCGTGCAGGCGGGCGGGCAGCTCGGCCGTTCCGGCGAAGCACCCGTCCAACAACGTCCGCTGCATCGGGAGGCCGGTTTCCGAGCCGGCTTCCGGGCGGACGCGATGCATCGCGAAATGCAGCTCGCCCAGGCGCCTTCCCACGGCCTCGACGGATGCGGGCGAGGGCGGGGCCAGCAGGTGGGCCATCGGCGTGCCGGCCGCTTCCCGATAAAGCAGTCCGTGGCGGCCGGCGGCATGGACGATTTCGCCGACTTGCGGCACGCGGAATTCGCCACACCGCATCGTCGCCTCGAACACGTTCGCGGCGATCGCCGCTTCCCGTTCAATGCATTCGAACGGCTGAGTCGGATAGAAAAGCTTGATGACCCAGCCGGGTGACCAGGTGAAGACTTCGGCCGTGCGGCCGCGCCCGAGCAGCGTCCCCAACCTGGCGGGCGTGGCGGGGACGCCGCTGGTGGCGCCGATCGGCGAATGCATCGTCATTGGCGATTCGTGCTGCGAACGATGTCGGTATCGTGGGGCGCGCATCGATCACCGTCTTCCGTCGGCCCGAAGGCATGGGCGTCGCCGCGAAGCGATCTGTCGAGCGTTTCCGCGGCTCGGGGTGGGATCGGGTGAATCGGCGGTTCGCCGATCGATTCCGGTTTCCCGCCGGTCGGCCGGTGTGGATGGAACCCTGCGTGGCCGGGCATCGACGTCGACGCGAAAGTCCGAAGCCGAGAACGTTCGCGCTTCGCCTGTCGGTTCATGGCTTCGTTCTCCAGTCGGCCCGTCGTCGTCCATGAATGCAACATGCGCCCGCCATCCGCGTTCCCCGAGGATGTTCCTCATACAAGACGAATCGAAGGACACAGTGATTTCTCCGAAGATCGGACCCGCGCAAGAGACTGCGTTGACCACCGCCGATGCCGCGCCGGCGTCGAAAACCGGGTCGGCGCAAACGAAAAAAAACATCGGCGGGCCGTTCGCCGACGAGCGCAACCGGCCGCCGAAGCGAAAAGCGGGTTTCGGCGGCGGGCCGGCGGAAGTCGCTGAGGACACCGCGGCGAATGTCGGTGCGCCGCGCATGCCGCGGCCGATGCCGACGCGGTCGAAATCTCTCAACGAGGCATCGCTTCCGGTGTCGCTTGAAGACGTGCCCGAGTTCGACCTCGATGGCGACGTCACGCCGCCCGGAGGTTCCGGCCCCAAACGCGCCCGCACTTTCGATGACGATATCCTGACGGCGCGCGAGTTCCGCGACGTCGGCTCGAGGGGCGCCGCGGCGTCCTTCGAACCCATGACGGTCATGAAAATGCTTCGAAGCGCCTCGACGCGTGTGGCGTTGTCCGAGCATGCGAAACGGACGAGCGACCGCCAGTTGGCGGGACTCCTCGACAAGCTGTCTTCGGAAGGCGGTGTCGCGGACATCCCGGCGGACGACCTGCAGACGCTGAGCGACGCGCTGCAGCGGCTGAAAACCTGAACGGATCGGCGGTCGCGGCCCGGCGCGCCCCCATTTTGTCGGCTCGCCGGAGATCTACCGGCGCCGTTGTTTGAAGGAAGCGATATGCACTCACCAGCCTCGACAGAAGCCAATCCCGCCATGTCGTCGTCGTCGGCGTCGGTGTCGGTGTCCGACGATTCGGGCTCCGTATCGCCCATCGCCCCGGCGGCGAAGGGCGCCAAGCCGATCGGAGGACCTTATGCTGCCGAAAGCCCGCTGGAGTCCTACGCCGGCAAAAGCAGGAAGCGTTCGATCGGCGACGCGGGCCGGGAAAACGATCGCGGGGCGGCAGACTTCGCGATGACGGCCGTCGCCGAGGATTCGCGCGAAGCCCGGTTCCCGCATCGAGCGTTCAAGAATTTACCGACACGTGGGCAAGATCGGAATCCGCCCACGCTGCCGGGGCTGGAGTTGCCGCCGACGGCGGCCTTTCCGATGTTCCCCAGCCCCTTTGGCGACGAGAAAATCGACGCTGAAGACGACGCCGACACGCAACCGGCCGTCGTTGGAGCGACTCCGGCGCGGAGCGACGAGCGGCTCGCCTCCATCCCGGCGATGGGCGGGGGCAACGTTTCGATGGAGGACACGCCTGCCCAACAGCCGAAACGGCGACGGCAGGGTTCCGCTGGCCGGGCAGGCAGCCCCGCCGCCGAGGACGAATCGTTTTCGCCGCAAAGCTGTATCGACCAGGCGAAATATTTCGTCTCGGCCCACGCGACGGCGATCGACCAACGCATCAGAGCCGGCGCCTCGCTGAAGCAAGCGGTGTCCGAACAAGCGCAAATGACGAACGACGAGGCGCTGGAGGTCGTGCTCGACAAGCTGCGCCTGACCGTCGAAGGGCCGGGGCCCGCTTCCGGCGGCGGGGCAGGGCAGGTTCCGCCCGAGTACGATGTGGAGGCCCTGCTCGGCGATGAGCTCAAGCAGGTGATGGCCAGGTCGAACTCACCCTGGAACCCGGTGCAGGAGAAAGACGTCCCTAACCGGAGCTGAACGAAGCGCGCACGCGACTGAAGCGGCGCCTCAGCTCGCTGAAATCGCGTCCAGCAATTCCGTCTCGACCTGGATCTGCAGCCGGTTGTTCTGCAGCGCCGCGCCGTCGACGAGGAAGGTGTCTTCGACGCGCTCGCCGAGCGTCGACACCTTCGCGAGCTGCAGGTTGATGCGGTAGCGCGCGAGCACCCGCGACACGGCGTAGAGCAGGCCGGAACGGTCGCTGGCGCTGATCGACAGCAGCCAGCGCTGCGCGCGCTCGTCGGGGCGCAGCGACACGCGCGGCACCACCGGGAACGACTTGACCCGGCGCGACACGCGGCTGGCGCGCGGCATCGGCAGTTCGCCGGTCGAAGCGGCGGCCGCCGCCGCCTGGCATTCCACCAGCGGGATCAGGTCGCGGTAGCCCGTCGGGCCTTCCGCGTCGTAGGTCGGGTTGACGACCTGGAACGTGTCGAGCGCGTAGCCGGCGTGCGTCGTGTGGATCTTCGCGTCCTGGATGGAGAAGCCGGCGACGTCGAAATAGCCGCAGATGCGCGCGAACAGGTCCGACCGGTCGGGCGCGAACATCAGCACCTGCAGGCCTTCGCCGAGCGGCGAAGGACGGGCGCGCACGATCGGAACGCTGGTCTCGACGTGGCGCCACAGCGTGCGAGCGTGCCAAGCCAGCTCGTTCGGATCGTGGCGCGCGAAATAGCTGAGATCCAGCGTCTTCCACAGCGGCACCTCGGTGCGCGGCAGCGCGGAATGCAGCGCGAGGATCTGACGCGCCTCCTTCTTGCGGGAGTCGATTTCGGCGTCGAGCGCGAGCGCGTCGCCGCCGAGCGCGCGCATCGTCAACCGGAACAAGTCTTCCAGCAGCTTGCCTTTCCAAGCGTTCCAGACCTTGGGGCTGGTGCCTCGGATGTCGGCCACGGTCAGCAGGTACAGCGCGGCGAGCCGGCGCGGATCGCCGACTTTGGCGGCGAAGTCGGTGATGACGCGCACGTCGGACAGGTCCTCCTTCTGCGCCGTGTGGCTCATCGTCAGGTGGCGGCGGACGAGGAACTCGATCAGGTCGGCGTCGTCCTTGGCGACGCCGTGATCCTTGCAGAAGCGCCGCGCCTCGCTGCCGCCGAGTTCGGAGTGGTCGCCGCCGCGGCCCTTCGCGACGTCATGGAACAGCGCGGCGACGTAGAGCACCCAGGGCCGCTCGAAGCCGGCGGCCAGCGCGGTGCATTTCGGATATTCGTGCGCGTGCTCCGGGATGAAGAAGCGGCGCACGTTGCGCAACACCATCAGGATGTGCTGGTCGACGGTGTAGACGTGGAACAGGTCGTGCTGCATGCGGCCGACGATGCGGCGGAACACCCACAGGTAGCGGCCCAGCACCGAGGTCTGGTTCATCAGCCGGAACGCGTGCGTCTGGCGCTGCGGCGCCTGCAGGATCGCGAGGAAACGGGCCCGGTTGACCGGGTCGCGCCGGAAAGCGCCGTTCATCTGGTTGCGCACGTTGTACAGCGCCCGCAGCGTGCGGGCCGACAAGCCGCGCAGGCCTTCGGTCGTCTGATACAGGTGGAACGTTTCGAGGATCGCATGCGGTTCGCGCAGGTACAGATCGTCGGCGACAACCTCGAGCAGGCCGCCGCGATCCAGGAAACGCTCGTTGAGCGCGAACATCGGCAAGTCTTCGGAACCGTTGATGCGCTCCTCGAGGTTGAGCAGCAGCACCTGATTCAGCTGCGAGACCGCTTTGGCCGCCCAGTAGTAGCGCTGCATCAGCATTTCCGAGGCGCGCATCGTCGTGTTGCCGTGATAGCCGAACGTGCCCGCCACGGCGGTCTGCAGGTCGAACACGAGCCGATCTTCGCGCCGGCCGGCCACCAGGTGCAGGCGCGCGCGGATCAGCTTGAGCGTGCCTTCGTGGCGTTGGAGCTGCTTGACCTCGAACGGCGTGAGCAGCCCGTTGCCGGCCATCTCGCCCCAGGTGCGGCCCAGGCCGGCGGCGCGCGAGATCCAGGTGAGCACCTGCAGGTCGCGAAGGCCGCCCGGGCTTTCCTTGCAGTTGGGTTCCAGCGAATAGGGCGTGTCCTCGTATTTGACCTGGCGCTGGTGCATTTCGAAAGTCTTCGCGCGCAGGAAGGCGCGCGTGTCCATCGTTTCGGCGCCGGTTCGGCGCAGCCTGTTGAGCAGTCGGCGCGAGCCCGCGATCAGGCGGCTTTCCAGCAGCGCGGTCTGCACGGTGACGTCCGCGCGCGATTCGCTCAGGCATTCGGCCGTCGTGCGCACGGAGGAGCCGATCTCGAGCCCGATGTCCCAGCAGGCCGTGATGAAGCCCTCGATCGTCGCGCGCAGCGTTTCCTGCGCGGTGTCCGGCACGCCGTCGGACGGGTCGGGCAGCAAGACCAGCACGTCGATGTCCGAATACGGGAACAACTCGCCCCGCCCGTAGCCGCCCACGGCCAGCAGCGCAGCCGCCGGCGGCATGCCGGAGTGCGCCCAGAGCTCGGCCAGCATGCGGTCCACGTGCCGGGCCAGGGAGCGCAACAGGTGCGTGGCGCCGCGCGCCGACGCGCGCGACTCCCCGAAATGCGCCAGCAGCGCCGCCTTGCCCGTGCGGAACTGTTCACGCAGTTCGGCCACGGAAGGGCCTCCCACCCGGCTGCCCTCGTCCTAGGGCCCGCGGGGCGGGCGCCTTCGGGCGGCAGGCCGGCGCCCGCCGCGCGCGCCCGCGCCGCCGTCGACGGCCGGGCTAGACCGCACCGACGCCGCTCATCAACCGGTTCAGCACCGGCGACTTCACGAACGCGGGCACCGCCGGGCTGCCGGCCGACACGGTCAGCACCTCGTAGCCGGTCTCGGTGACGAGGACCGTGTGTTCCCACTGCGCGGACAGCGAGCGGTCCTTGGTCACGATCGTCCAGCCGTCGCCGAATTCGCGGACGTCGCGCTTGCCGGCGTTGATGATCGGCTCGATCGTGAAAGTCATGCCCGGCACCAGCTCTTCGAGGGTGCCGGGGCGGCCATAGTGCAGCACCTGGGGCTCGTCGTGGAATTTCCGGCCGATGCCGTGGCCGCAGAACTCGCGCACGACGGAGTAGCCGGCGTTCTCCGCGAAGACCTGGATCGCGTGGCCGACGTCGCCCAGGCGGGCGCCGGGCTTGACCCGTTCGATGCCCTTCCACATCGCCTCATAGGTGATCTGGCACAGCCGGTTGGAGGCGATCGAGCCCTTGCCGATGATGAACATCCGGCTCGTGTCGCCGTGCCAGCCGTCCTTGATCACGGTGACGTCGATGTTCACGACGTCGCCGTCCTTCAGCGGCCGGTCGTTCGGGATGCCGTGGCAGACCTGGTGGTTGATCGACGTGCAGATCGACTTCGGATAGGGCGTGTAGCCGGGCGGGCAGTAATTCAACGGGGCGGGCACGCCTTGCTGGACGTCGACGATGTAGTCGTGCGCGAGCTTGTCCAGGTGGTCGGTGGTGACGCCGGGCTGGACATGCGGCGTCAGCATGTCCAGCACTTCCGAGCCCAAGCGGCCGGCGACGCGCATGCCCTCGATCTCGGAGGCGGATTTCAAGGTGATCGTCATGGTCGCCAATTATCCCATCGCCCCGTAAAATCCGGAGTTCCGCCGATGCCGATTCCGCAC
>JBEVLR010000329.1:0-10819 GCA_040509075.1 Burkholderiaceae bacterium
CGGCGAACCGATTCGGCCCGTGGGCCGGATCGGCGGCGCCTCAGGCCGCCGTTTTCGCCGGACGGTTCGACGGCGGCGCCGAACCGACGGGCCCGCCGCCGTAAAGCGGGGCCGTGTCGGCGCTTGAAATGCGCCGCGCGAGATCGGCCAGGTCGAGCCCCTCGTCCTTGCTGAGCAGCGCGAAGGCCGATCGGCCGCGCCGCCAGGCGACGGTGTTCATGTCGCCCAGCTTCTGAGCATGCATCGCCTCGTCTTGCCGCGCGTCCTGCACGATGCACAGCGCGACCGGCTCGCCGCGCTGCGGCAGATACACGATCTGCACCAGCGCCCGGTCCTTGAACTGAAGGCGTTGTATCCGTTTGAACGCCAAGCCCTGGGCGCCGAGGTCGGGGATCTTCACGGCGAACCCGTCGACGTCGCGCAATTCGCGCACGATCCTCGCCGTCGCGTTCGGGTCGTCGGTGACGTTCATCAGTGTCCGACGCGAATACAGGTTCTGATAGGTCGCCACGGCGCCGATCCAGGGCGGGGCGGCCGTGGGCGGCGCGAAGCCGGGCTGCTGGCCCGCCGACAGCTTCACCGCGACGCCGGAGATGAACGCCCCGGCGACGAACGCCGCCGCGAGCCAGGGCCTGGAGACGCGGTGCCGGGCCGGGGCCGCCGGCTCGGACGGGAAGGCGCTGCGGGCGGCGAGCTCTTCGATGCGCTGCTTCAAGTCCGGCGGAACGAGCGGCAGCGCCTGGTGGTCGAAGGCGGCCTTGTAGGGTTGCACCGACGCGCGCATCACCGCGAGGCGATCGGCCATCTCGGCCGAATTGAACAGGTCCTTTTCGACTTCCGCGCGCCGTCCGGCGGGCAGGTCGTCGTCGACATAGGCCATCAACAAGGTATCGTCGACATTCATGGCTGAGCTCCTTTCGCCGGCATGCGAATCGAATCGGGCCGGCGAAACCGGGCTCCGATCGTGAGGCGCGCGCGCGCCAAGCGGCTCATGACCGTGCCGATCGGAATGTCGAGGATTTCCGCTGCTTCGCGGTAATTCAAACCTTCGATCGAGATCAATATCATGACAGCCCTCTGGGCATCTGGCAACGCATTGACGGCCGCCATCAGTTGCCGGTAGAGCGAGCCCATTTCCGGATCCGCGGCGTCGGGATCGGCGATCGTCTCGGCCAGCTCCTCCGTCCACTGCAGGCTCGTGCGATCGCGCACCCGGCGCGCGCGCAGTTCGTTGAGCCACACCGAGTGGACGATCGAGAACATCCAGCTCAACGACGAGGTTCCCGGCCGCAGCTGGTGCTGCCGCTCGAGGGCGCGAACGCAGGCGCGCTGCACGAGGTCCTCGGCGTCGTGCCGATCGCCGGTGAGCCGCAGCGCGAAGCGCCACAGGCGCGGCAACAGGGCGGGCAATTCGGTCGGCAGGCCGGCGTCATTCATCGAAGCGATTCTCTCCGACCGCAAACATTCCCGATGCTTCCTCGACGGGCGCGCGGCCCGGGACACTTGAGCCGGGGAAATAGTCCCCGCAGCCCGAAAAATAGTTTCAAAGAATCTAGCATGGGCGACCCGCAAATCCATGCCCACCGGACGACGCCCTCGGTGCGTGACCGGGGCCACCGCGACTTTGTGCCGACTTTGCCGCCGCCGGCGGCGCGCCGCATGCGCGCTGGCGATGCGCCTTGCGGCAAGGCCGCACGAACGCCCCGACCTGGGGAAACCACCGGTCCGGAATGCCGATTTTCTTGAATTCGGCACGGAATATATCGGCCGGTTCGGCTGTTTTCTTAAGTACCGGGCAAACCGGACAACAAATTAGAACTCTCCCCTCCCCCGCACAAAAGGTATCGTCATGAACATCGCCATCATCAGCACGCGTGTGAACGTGTTCGACTCGCTAAGTCAGAGCCTGAGCGTCGGCGGCTCCAACTGCATTCGTTTCGACGACGGACTCCAGCTGGCGCGCGCCGCGCTGCGCCAGGGTTTCGATGTGGTGCTGCTCGATGCGTGGGCTGGTCTGGATGCGGTGCGCCCCGCCTTCGACCGGTGCCGGCGGCTGCCCGGCCAACCCGTGCCGGTGGTGCTGGTGGGCCTGAGCGCCGACGGCGCGGATCTCGAGCTCGCGTTCGAGCTCGGAGTCGACGACGTGGTCACGGCGCCGATCGACGACGCCGAACTCGTCGCCCGCACGCGCTGCGCGGCGCGGCGCGCGCACCCGGCCCTGATGCGCCTGGACGACCAGATCGTCTGCGGCGCCCACCGGCTGGACCGCGGCACCGGCACGGCGTTCGTCGACGGCGAACCGATCCCGTTGGCGGGGCGCGAATTCGCGCTGGCGTGGCTGCTGTTCTCCCGTCCCGGAACGCTGGTCACGCGCAGGGAGATCGCATGCGAGGTTTGGCTGAGCTCGGAAGACATCGTCGGGCGCACGCTGGAGCAGCATGTCTACAAGTTGCGCAAGAAACTGCGGCTCCATGGCGCCTACGGTGCGCAGTTGAGCACCCACTATGCGCTCGGCTACCGGCTGGAAGTCGCGCCCGACTGCGCACCCCCGCCGCGGGCGGGCTCTGGGCAGGCGGCCGACGGCGCCGCGCCGCGGCACGGCGCGGCCGCCGCGTTCCCGGGGCCGTCCGGCCCGATGGCCTGGCTGCACGGCTGAGCGTTTCCGGCGCCGAAGCCGCATCTTCCTCGCGGGTCGCGATGCGACGGCATCAGCGGGCGCCGCCCATCACTCGACGTTCTGCACCTGCTCGCGCATCTGCTCGATCAGCACTTTCATTTCGACCGAAACCCCGGTGAGCTCCAGCGCCGCCGACTTCGAGCCGAGCGTGTTCGCCTCGCGGTGCAGTTCCTGGATCAGGAAGTCGAGCCGCTTCCCGAGCTCGCCCCCGCCCTTGAGCAGGCGGGCGATTTCTTCGAGGTGGGCACGCAGCCGCGAGAGTTCCTCGGCGACATCGATGCGCAGCGCGAAGGTGGCGGCTTCGTTCATGGCGCGCTCGCGCAGCGCCTCGGTCGGGACGCTGCTGGCGGAAAAGCTCGCCTCCAGGCCGCCGGTGGCTTTCAGCGCTTCGGCCCAACGCTCGAGGAAGCGCTGCTGCTGGCGCTCGACGACCGCCGGCACCAGCGGTTCGGCCTGCGCCGCGAGTTCGCGCAGGCGCAGGATGCGCTCCGTCAGGATCGCGACCAGTTTCTCGCCCTCGCGGGCCCGGGCTTCCTTCAGCGCGGCGACCGCGCGGCGGCCGGCTTCCATCAAGGCTTCGTCGACGCGGCCCGCGGCCGCCGGCGCCGAGCGGCACCAGTGCAGGGCTTCGTTCACCGACAGCGGCTGCGCCTTCGGCAGCCAAGCGGTGACGGCGCCTTCGAGGCGCGACAGGCGATTGAGTTGATCCGCCGTGGGTTGGGGCCAGTCGTCGCCGCCGCCTTTCGCCAAATTGACCCGGACGTCGACCTTGCCGCGCCGGCACGCGGCCGAGACCAGCTCGCGCAGCGCGCTTTCGTGCTGGCGCAGTTCGTCGGGCATGCGGAAGGCGACGTCGAGGAAACGGCTGTTGACCGAACGCAGCTCCACGGTCACGGCCGCCGAATCCGAGGCGGCCGAGCCCTCGGCGAGTGCGGCAGAAGTCGCAGTCGCCGAGGCGTTGCCGAAGCCGGTCATGCTGTAGACTGCCATGGTACTGGGTGCCCGGTTGCGAAATCAGAGGTTGTAAAGTCAGATTATGTCAAAGCCCAAACCCGCCCCGCTGCCTTCGGGGACTGTGGTCGGCGGCTATCAGATCGTCAAGAAGATCGCCGCAGGCGGCTTCGGCATTGTCTATCTGGCCGAAGACGAGACGCGTCACCTCGTCGCGCTGAAGGAATACCTCCCGGCTTCGCTGGCCGACCGCTCGCCCGGCGAATTGATCCCGCGCGTCAAGCCCGAGAAGCAGCCGCTTTATCGCCTGGGCCTCAAGAGTTTCTTCGAAGAAGGCCGTTCGCTCGCGCAGATTTCGCACGCGAGCGTGGTTTCGGTGCTGAACTTCTTCCGCGAGAACGAAACCGTCTACATGGTCATGAATTACCTGCAGGGCGACACCATGCAGGATTTCATCGTCACGGCGCGCGACCTGAAGCGCGAGAAGGTGCTGCGCGAGTCGACGATCCGCTCCCTGTTCGACGAGATACTGCGCGGATTGCGCATCGTCCACCAGCACAAGATGCTGCACCTGGACATCAAGCCCGCCAACATCTTCATCACGAACGACAACAAGGCCGTCCTGCTCGATTTCGGCGCCGCGCGCGAGGTCCTGAGCAAGGAAGGCCAGTTCATCCGTCCGATGTACACGCCGGGCTTCGCGGCGCCGGAGATGTACCGCCGCGACGGTTCGCTCGGGCCGTGGACGGATATCTACGCCCTCGGCGCCTGCCTTTACGCCTGCATGCAGGGGTATCCACCGAATGACGCGCCGCAGCGCATCGACAAGGATCGGCTGCCGCTGTCGCTTTCGCGCCTGCGCAACGTCTATTCGGACAACCTGATCGAAGTCATCGAGTGGTGCATGGCGCTCGATCCGTTGTCGAGGCCGCAGAGCGTCTTCGCGCTGCAGAAAGAGCTGTCGCGCGAGATCGAACGCCGTTACACCACGCTCAGTTTCTCGGAACGGCTGAAGCTGCAGATCGAGAACCTGAAGTCCGGAGCCCATCCATGAGGTTTGGAACGTACCAGGTGAGCCGCAAGGGCGGGCGCGAAAAGAACGAAGACCGCATGGGCTATTGCTACACGCGCGATTCGGGCTTGTTCGCGCTCGCCGACGGCATGGGCGGCCATCCGGAAGGCGAGGTCGCCTCGCAGCTCGCGCTGCAGACGTTGGCGGCCTATTTCCAGAAGGAAGCCAAGACCGACCTGAAGGATCCGCAGCGTTTCCTGCAGGATGCGATCCTGGCCGGCCACCATCAGCTGCTGCGCTACGCGACCGACCGCGGATTGACCGACACGCCGCGCACCACGGTCGTCGCCTGCGTGCTGCAGGGCGGCTCCATCCACTGGGCGCATTGCGGCGATTCGCGGCTGTACCTGGTGCGCGGCGACCGCCTGATCGCGCGCACGCGCGACCATTCCTACTCGGAGTTGCGCGAAGCCCTGTCGCACGTCGTGCCGATCGAGGAGAAGGTCAACCGCAACGTGCTGTTCACCTGCCTCGGCAGCCCCGGCAAGCCGGTGATCGACAGCGCGGGCCCCATGGTGCTGCGGGCGGGCGACCGCATCCTGCTGTGCTCCGACGGCCTGTGGAGCAGCGTCGACGACGCCGGCATCGTCTCGTTGATGTCCGGCCACCCGATCCACGACGCCGTGCCCGAGCTCGTCGAGCAGGCGCTTCGCAACGCCGGCGAGAAGAGCGACAACGTGACCGCGCTCGCCGTCGAATGGGAAGCGGCCGAGGACGACGACAGCAAGAACGGCGTCTCCACACGCTCGCTGGGCGAGGACGTGTTCGCGTCGACGATCCAGGCGAGCATGACGGGCGATTCGTTCCTGCCCGACATCGACGACGACGAGATCGAACGTTCGATCCGCGAGATCAACGAGGCGATCCAGCGGGGGAAGAAGTAGCCCCCACGGTCGCTGGCGCTCCCTGCCCCCCGAGGGGGCCGGCCGGTTCGAGACCGGCGCAGCCGGATCTCTCCCTCCCTTGAATCTGCGTGGGATGTCTTGAGCGCCGGGGGGGCGGGCGGTGATGGGGCGATGCCTGCTTGCCCCACAGACTATTTTTTTGGATCGGATCAGACATGAGCTTTGAACGCAGCGGCGGCCGCGCCGCCAATGAATTGCGCCCGGTGCGCCTCACGCGCGATTTCACGGCGTACGCGGAAGGGTCGGTGCTGGTCGAGTTCGGCGGCACGCGCGTGCTGTGCACGGCGTCGGTCGAAGAGCGGGTGCCGGGCTTCCGCAAGGGCGGCGGCGAGGGCTGGGTGACGGCCGAATACGGCATGCTGCCGCGCGCCACGCATACGCGCGGCGACCGCGAGGCGGCGCGCGGCAAGCAGAGCGGGCGCACGCAGGAAATCCAACGCCTGATCGGCCGTTCGCTGCGCGCGGTGTTCGACCTGAGGGCGCTCGGCGAGCGCACGATCACGCTCGATTGCGACGTGCTGCAGGCCGACGGCGGCACGCGCACCGCGGCCATCACCGGGGCCTGCGTCGCCGCGCACGACGCGGTCGCCAAGCTGCTCGCCTCCGGCAAGATCGACCGCACGCCGCTGGCCGGCTTCGTCGCCGCGGTTTCGGTCGGCGTCGTCGGCGGCGCGCCGCTGCTCGACCTCGACTACGTGGAAGACTCGGCTTGCGGCACCGACATGAACGTCGTGATGACCGGCGCCGGACATTTCGTCGAGATCCAGGGCACGGCCGAGCGCGCCGCGTTCTCGCGCGCCGAGATGAATCAGCTGCTGGACCTGGCCGACCTGGGGATCCGCCAATTGCTGGTCGCGCAGAAGACCGCGCTCGGCCTGGCCTGACCGCGGGAGGCCCCGGATGGTGCAGCTCGTCCTCGCGTCCAACAACGCCAAGAAGCTGGCCGAGCTCCGCGCCCTGTTCGACGGGCTGGGCATCGAGCTGCGGCGCCAGGGCGAACTGGGCGTGGGCGAGGCCGACGAGCCGCACGCCACGTTCATCGAGAACGCGATCGCGAAGGCGCGCCACGCGTGCGCGGCCACCGGCCTGCCGGCGATCGCCGACGACTCGGGGCTGTGCGTCGGGGCGCTGGGGGGCATGCCCGGCGTGATTTCGGCCAATTACGCGACGGTCGCCGCGCGGGCGGGCGACGCGCTCCCGCGCGAGGCGGTGCGCGAGTCCCAGGACGCGGCCAACAACGCGCTGCTGCTCGCGCGCATGGCCGACGCCGAGGATCGGCGCGCCGCGTTCGTCTGCACGCTGGTCGCGCTGCGCTCGGCCGACGATCCGCAGCCGCTGGTCGCCGTCGGCCGCTGGGACGGCGAGATCCTGCGCGAACCGGACGGGGCCGGCGGCTTCGGCTACGACCCGCTGGTCTTCATCCCGGCGCTGGGCATGACGGTCGCGGCGCTCGGCAAGGACGTCAAGAATGCGAAGAGCCACCGCGCGATCGCGGCCGCGCAGATGCGCGCGCTGATGCGGCAAGCGTGGCGCCTGCCGCGTTGAATGGGCCGGATTTTCCCGACCATGCGGCCTGTCCGAATCCTTCCCGCCGGGGCGAGCGGCGGCGCACCCGGATCGGAAGCCGGCGCGCCGTTGCGCGATGCGCCGTGGTATCACCGCCCGGGCACGCTGCAGCTCGCGGCGCCGCCGCCGCTGTCGGTCTACGTGCACCTGCCGTGGTGCCTGAAGAAATGCCCGTATTGCGACTTCAACTCGCATGAGTCCCGCACGGCGGGCGCCACGCCCGCCGACCTGCCCGAACGGCGCTACCTGGAGGCGCTGCGGGCCGACCTCGAGCGCTCGCTGCCGCTGGTGTGGGGCCGCACCGTCCACAGCATCTTCATCGGCGGCGGCACGCCTTCGCTGTTCTCGCCGGACGGGATCGCGCGGCTGCTGTCGGACCTGCGCATGCTGCTGCCGTTGGCCGCCGACTGCGAGGTCACGATGGAGGCCAACCCCGGGACCTTCGAGAAGGACCGGTTCCGTTCGTTCGCGCAGGCAGGCGTCAACCGGCTCTCGATCGGCGTGCAGACGTTCGACGACGCGCGCCTGCGCGCGCTCGGGCGCGCGCACGACCGCGCCCAGGCGCTCGCCGCGGCGCAGGAAGCGGCCCGCAGTTTCGACACGTTCAACCTCGACCTGATGTATGCGTTGCCCGGCCAGACCTGCGCCGACCTCGGCGCCGACCTCGACCAGGCGTTCGCGTTGGGGGCGCCGCACCTGTCGCTGTATCACCTGACGATGGAGCCCAACACCGCCTTCGGCGCCAAGCCTCCGGCGAACCTGCCCGACGACGACGCGGCCTACGACATGCTCGATCGCGTCGTCGCGCGCACCGCGGCGGCGGGTTTCGAACGTTACGAAGTCTCGGCGTACGCGCGCCCGGGCCATCGTTGCAGGCACAACGTCAATTACTGGTCGTTCGGCGACTATCTCGGCCTGGGCGCCGGCGCGCACGGCAAGCTGAGCTTCGCGCACCGCGTCGTGCGCCAGGTGCGCTGGCGCGAGCCGCAGATGTACATGGAGCGCGCGCTCGGCGCGCAGGCGGTGTCCAATGAGGAGGACGTCGCGCGCGCGCAGCTGCCGTTCGAATTCATGCTCAACGCGCTGCGCCTGCGCGACGGCTTCGCATCGACGCTGTTCAGCGAACGCTGCGGCTTGCCGCTGTCGGCCATCGAGCCCGGCCTGGAGCGGGCGCAAGCGCGCGGCCTGATCGAACGCCGCGGCCCGCCGGGCGCCGAATGGGTGCGGCCCACGGCGCGCGGCTTCGATTTCCTCAACGACCTGCTGGCGCTGTTCCTGTAAATGGCGCGTTGTCCGATCGGCCGCGGGCGCCGCGACCGGTGCCGGAAAGCGCGGCGCCGGAACCCCTCCTGCCCGAGGCGGCCGCACGCCGCCGGAAGCGGGCCCGATTCTTGCCCGTCAACGATCCCCACGGTCGAGCTGCG
Organism: Burkholderiaceae bacterium; assembly: GCA_040509075.1. GTDB lineage: Bacteria > Pseudomonadota > Gammaproteobacteria > Burkholderiales > Burkholderiaceae_C > Scleromatobacter. The sequence goes on from JBEVLR010000329.1 coordinate 8,596, forward strand.
TTCCCCGGGCGTCCCATCGCGGTCTTTGCGGTGACACTTCGGGTCACCCGAGTCCCCCTTTGCCGAAAAATCATGCAAGAACAGACACCGATCGACGTCACCCAGTTCGGCCGCATCGCGCGCCGCAACGTCACGCTGCCGTTGCTGGCCGGCGTGCTGAGCGTCTGCGCCTTCGTCGGATTCTTCGCGTATTACCTGAACGTGGCGGGCTGGGTCGACCACACGCACCTGGTGATCGGCAAGCTCAACGAGTTGACGACGCTGCAGGCCGACATGGAGTCCGGCACGCGCGGCTACGTGCTGACCGGCGACGAAGCGTTCCTCGCGCCTTACCAGGTGGCCAAGCCGCAGCTCGGCGCGCAGCTGGCCGACCTGATCCAGATCACCTCCGACAACCCGCCCCAGGTCGACCGCCTCAAGCGCGCCCGCGCGCTGCAGGAGGCCTGGGACGATTACGCGCAGCGCGTCATCGGGCTGAAACGCCAGAACGGCGATGCGGCGGGGTTGGTGCGCTCGCTCGTGGGCAAACAGCTGGCCGACCGGGTGCGCACCGAGATCCTCGGCGCCCGCAGCACCGAGCAGGGCTTGCTGAAAAACCGGCTCGACGAGCTGGAGGCGGTGACGTGGATCGGCATCGCCGCCTACGCGCTGTTCGTGCTGGTGCTGTTCGGCTACATCGCCTACGCCGGCCGGCGCGACATCGGACAGCTTTCCACCGATTTCTCCGCCGCGCTGAAGTCGCAGACCGACGCGGCCGACGTGCTCGCGGAGCAGGCCTGGGTGCGGGACGGCCAGGCCCAGCTCGCCGAGAACCTGATCGGCCAGCAGACGCTCACCACGGTCGGCCGCAGCGTGCTCGCGTTCGCGGGGCGCTATTTCGATCCGATCGTCGCGGCGATGTACGTGCGCGACGACGGCGGCGCGCTGCGGCGCGTGTCCACGCACGGTTTCGAAGAGCGCGCCGAGCCGGACGGCGGCGCCGTCGACGCGCAGGCCGGCCTGGTCGGCCAGGCGCTGCGCGACGGCCACTTGAATCACGTCACGAACCTGAAGGGCGGCTATTTCAGGGTGGTGTCGGGCCTGGGGGAGGCCGCGCCGGCGGAACTGGTGGTCGCGCCGACCAGCAACGACGGCGTCGTCAACGGCGTCATCGAACTCGGGTTCATGCGGCGGGTCGGCGAGCGCGACCTGCAGCTGCTGAAGCTGATCGCCGGCAGCATCGGCGCGTCGATCGACGCCGCGCTGTACCGCAAGCGGCTGCAGGACGCGGTGGAAGAGACGCAGCAGCTCAACGAGGAATTGCAGGTGCAGCAAGAGGAGCTGCGCACCGCCAATGAAGAACTGGGCGAGCAGTCGCGCGTGCTGACCGAATCGCAGACGCACCTCGAGCACCAGCAGGCCGAACTCGAGGCGACCAACCTCCAGCTGACCGAGCAGGCGCACGTGCTCGACCGCAAGAACGAGGCGCTCAACGACGCCCAGGCCACGCTGCAGGAGCGCGCGGACGAGCTGCAGCGCGCCAGCCGCTACAAATCCGAGTTCCTCGCCAACATGTCGCACGAGCTGCGCACGCCTTTGAACAGTTCCCTGATCCTCGCCAAGCTGCTCAGCGAGAACCGCGAAGGCAACCTGACGGCCGAACAGCTGAAGTTCGCGCAGACGATCTACGGCGCAGGCAACGACTTGCTGAACCTGATCAACGACATCCTCGACCTGTCCAAGGTCGAAGCGGGCCGCCTGGACCTGCAGCCGCAGTTCCTGTCGGTGCATCGGCTCGTCGAATCCCTGGAACGCCTGTTCGCGCCCATCGCCGGCCAGAAGAAGCTGGCGTTCAAGGTGCAGGTCGACGGCGACGCGCCCTCGTCGATGGTCACCGACAACCAGCGCATCGAGCAGATCCTGAAGAACCTGCTGTCGAACGCCATCAAGTTCACCGAGGCCGGCACCGTGTCGCTCACCGTGCTGGGCCGGCCCGGCGGCGTCGCGTTCGCGGTGCGCGACTCGGGCATCGGCATCCCCGAAGGCCAGCAGGAGATCATCTTCGAGGCGTTCCGCCAGGCCGACGGCACGATCAACCGGCGCTACGGCGGCACCGGCCTCGGGCTGTCGATCTCGCGCGAGCTCGCGCAGCTCCTCGGCGGCGCGATCGCCGTCGAGAGCGCGGCGGGGCAGGGCAGCACGTTCACGCTGACCTTGCCGACGAAATGGACCGACGTCGCCGACC
>JBEVLR010000330.1:0-3587 GCA_040509075.1 Burkholderiaceae bacterium
GAATCGAGCCAGTGCCGCAGCTCCATCGCCAGGTGGCGCGCCGACGGGTAACGTTCGTCGGGATCGCGCGCCATCGCGCGGCTGGTGATCACCGACAGGCCGATCGGCACCCGCGGCGCGGCGCGGTGCGCCGCGACGACGTCGGCCGTCTTGACGGCGGTGGTGATCTCATCGAGCGATTTGCCGTCGAACGGTTTCTTGCCGACCAGCAGTTCGTACAGCACGACGCCCAGCGAATAGACGTCACTGCGGCGGTCGACCAGGCGGCCGTCCATCTGCTCCGGCGCGAGATAGAACGGCGAGCCGGCCGCCATGCCGTCGAGCGCCGGCACGTCGCGGTGGGCGACCCGGGCGATGCCGAAATCCAGCACTTTCGGGTGCATGCGCCCGGTCATGAAGATGTTGGCGGGCTTCACGTCGCAATGCACCACGCCCTTGCGGTGCGCGTAAGCGAGCGCGTCGGCGACGCGGCGCACCACCTGGGCGGCTTCGATCGGCCCCGGCCGCACGCCCTGGAGGATGAGGTGGCGCAGATCCTGGCCCTGGAGCCGTTCCATCGCGATGTAGACGCCGTTTTCCGACGGGCCCGCGTCGAAGACGGTGACGATGTGCGGGTGCGACAGCCCGGCCGCGGCGCGCGCTTCGTTGAGGAACAGCGCGTCGAGCGACTCGCGCTCGGTCGGGTCGGCGTCGATGTGCAGCGTCTTGAGCGCGATGCTGCGCGACAGCAACGGATCCCAGGCCGCGTAGACCGTTCCCAGGCCGCCTTTGCCGAGCACGCTTTTCAGCGCGTAGCGGCCGACGTGGCCGATGCTTTCGCTTTCGGCGAGGCCGGCGCTGGTCGACGCGAGCGCGGACGCGCGGGCGCGCGCGACGCGTTCGTCGGTCAGCGGATCTCCGGCGCGCATGCGCGCCATCGCCGCGTCGTCGGCAACCGTCGACTCGAAATTCGACTCGGCGCGGCCGTTTTGATCGGCGCGCCGGAAGGGATTCCATCGCATGGGCGGAAGGTAACCGATGGCAAGGACGAAAAAGGGCGCGGACGGCGGAAAGAAAGGCCGTGCGGATTCACAAATCTCGAGATCCCGACGATTGCGTCACGGCCATCAGCCGCGCAGTTCGCGCTGAAGTCGGAGCACGGTTTCTTCCAGTTGCGCCATCGAAGCGGCGAACGACAGCCTGAAATGCGCCGCCGCGTGCGTCGGGCCGAAGTCCTTGCCCGGCGTCAGCGCGACGTGCGCCCTGTTCATCATCTGCATCACGAAATCCCAGCTGTCGCTCGCGTAGGCGCTGCAGTCGGCCCAGACGTAGAACGCGCCGTCCGGCGCCACCGGCACCTTCAATCCCAGGCGTTCGAGCGCCGGCACGATGAAGTCGCGGCGCTCGCGGAACGCCTCCCGGCGCGCTTCGCATTCGGCCAGGCTCGCGTCGTCGAAGCAGGCCATCGCCGCATGCTGGGCGACCGAGCTGGGGCAGATGTAGAGGTTCTGCGCGAGCCGCTCCACCGGTTCGACCAGCGCCGGCGGCAACACCAGCCAGCCGAGCCGCCAGCCGGTCATGCTGAAGTACTTCGAGAAGCTGTTGATCGAAATGACGTCGTCGCCGAGCGCGAGCGCGCAGTGATCGAAGGCCGGGTCGTAATTGAGGCCCTGGTAGATTTCGTCGACGATGCAGGCGCCCGCTTTTTCGCGCACGACGTCGACGATGCGCGCCAGCTCGCCCGGCCCGATCGACGTGCCGGTCGGATTCGACGGCGTGGCCAGCAGCACCGCCCGGGCGGCCGGGCTCCAGTTCGCGCGCACGGCGTCCGCGTCGAGCTGGAAACGGCTGGCCGGCGTCGTCGGCACGAGCCGCGCGCGGGCGCCGGTCGCCGCCACGAAATGGCGGTTGCACGGATAGCTCGGGTCGGGCATCAGCACCTCGTCGCCCTCTTCGAACAGCGCGTGGCAGACGAGCTGCAGCCCGGCCGACGCGCCGGCCGTGACGACGATGCGCTGCGCCGGCACGTCGATGCCGCGGTGCTTGGAGTACCAACGGCTGATGCGCTCGCGCAGCGAAGGCAGGCCCACCGAGTCGGTGTACTGCGTGCGGCCGGCGCGCAGCGCGGCCTCCGCCGCCGCCACCACCGGCGCCGGCGCCGTGAAATCGGGTTCGCCGATGTTGAGGTAGAGCATCCGCTCGCCGCCCTGCGCCGGATCGCAGGCGGGCGAACGGGCGATCTCGCGCGCGGCCTTGGCGCAGGCCAGCACGTAGAAGGGATCGATGTGGTCGAGACGGCGGGCGAGCTTCACTGGAGTCGATCGAAGACGGGCGATCGGCCATTGTAAAAGGTCGGCGGCGCGGAGGCTGGCGGCCCGCAGCGGCCGGCAGGGCCCGCGGCGGCCGCTCAACCGCGCTGCGCGCGCCCCGCCTGCACTTCGGCGGGCCGCAAATCGGCCGCGGCCTTGTCGAGCACGCCGTTGACGTATTTGTGGCCGTCGGTGCCGCCGAAGCTCTTCGCCAGCTCGACGGCCTCGTTGATCGCGACCTTGTACGGGACGTCGACGCAATGGCTCAGCTCGTAGGCGCCGATCATCAGCACCGCGTGCTCGACGGGCGAGAGCTCCGTCGTCTTGCGATCGACGTGGCGGGCCAGCACCGCGTCGAGCTCGGCGGCTTCCCGGATGCAGCCGTGCAGCAGCGCATCGAAGTGCCCGCGGTCGCTTTTGTCGAAGCCGTCCTGCTCGCGCATGTGGGCGTCGATCACACCCGCTTCGGCGCCGGAGATCAGCCACTCGTAGAGCCCTTGCAGCGCGATCTCGCGCGCGCGCCGGCGCGCCGATTTGGGCTTCGGCGGCTTGCCCGTGGGCTTGTCGGCGTTCATGGGGCCACCTCCGTCCCGCGGCCTGCGGCGCGGGCCCCTGCGGACGGCCGGGCGGTGGTGATGGACGTGGCCTGCGGCCTGCGGCCTGCGGCGCGGGCCCCTACGGGCGGCCGGGCGGTGCTCATAGCAATTCATCCATCAGGTTGGCCATCTCGACCGCGACGCGGGCAGCGTCGCGCGCTTTGTCTTCGACGCGGGCCCGCGCCTGGGCCTCGTTCTCGACAGTCAGCACCGCGTTGGCGATCGGCACCTGGTGGTCGAGCGACACGCGCGTGATGCCGGCGCCGCTTTCGTTGGCCACCAGCTCGAAATGATAGGTTTCCCCGCGGATGACGCAGCCGATCGCGACGAGCGCGTCGTAGTCGTCCTGGTCGGCCAGCGCCTTCAGCGCGAGCGGCAGCTCCAGCGCGCCGGGCACGGTGATCGTGGTGATGTGCTTGGGCGCGACGCCCAGCGTCAGCAATTCCGCGCGGCAGGCCTCGGCCATGCGCGACGTGATCGCGTCGTTGAAACGCGCGCGGACGATGCCGATCACGAGAGCCTGGCCGTCGAGCGCGACCGGCATGCCCTGGTCAGCGGCTTGCATCGGCGAACGCTCCGGAAAGAAAAGTGGTCATTTCAGTGTTCCATGGGTGCGGGGAGGCCGCCGACGGCCGGCGTCGGCCGTGCGGGTCAAGCGGCATCCGCGGATCCGGCTTCGCCGGGCCGCCGGCTGCGCTCCCCG
>JBEVLR010000331.1:0-4741 GCA_040509075.1 Burkholderiaceae bacterium
CCGGGGGGGGGGGCGCGCGGGGTGGTTTGGGGCGGGGCCGCGCGCGCCCCGCGACGCCGCCGCGCTGGCGGCCGCGGCCCGGCGGCATGCCGGGCGCGTCGCTTTCTGGGAGTTCGCCCAGTGGTGTTTCTTCCGTCAGTGGAAGGCGCTGCGCGCCTACGCGAACGGACGCGGCGTGCGCATCGTCGGCGACGTGCCCATCTTCGTCGCCCATCACAGCGCCGAATGCTGGGCGCACCCGGAGCTGTTCGAGCTGGACGCCGCCGGCCGCCGCACCGTGGTCGCCGGGGTGCCGCCCGACTTGTTCAGCGCCACCGGGCAGCATTGGGGCAATCCGCTGTATCGCTGGCCGGCGCATGCCGCACAGGGCTACGCGTGGTGGATCGAGCGCATCCGGCGCACGTTCGAGCTCGTCGACGTCGCGCGCATCGACCATTTCCGCGGTTTCGCCGCGTACTGGGAAATCCCGGGCGGCGAGCCGACCGCGATGAACGGCCGCTGGATGCCCGGGCCGGGCAAAGCCTTGTTCGACGCCGTCGCCGCGGCGCTGGGGCCGCTTCCCATCATCGCCGAGGACCTGGGCGTCATCACCCCCGACGTCGACGCGTTGCGCCGCGAGCTCGGCCTGCCCGGCATGCGCATCCTGCAATTCGCGTGGGGCGAGGCCGACGGCAGCGCCAACCGTTACCTGCCGCACAACCACGAGCCCGACACCGTCTGCTTCACCGGCAGCCACGACAACGACACGGCGATCGGCTGGTGGGCGGCCGCGCCCGAGCTGGTGCGCGACCACGTGCGCCGTTACTTCGCCACCGACGGGGCCGACATCGCCTGGGATCTGATCCGCGCGGCATTCGCGAGCGTCGCCGACACGGCGATGGTGCCGATGCAGGACGTGTTGCGCCTGTCCGGCGCGCACCGCATGAACCTGCCCGGCACGGGCCACGGGAATTGGGGCTGGCGCTTCGATTGGGCCGACCTCGGGCCCGACACCGCCGCCGAACTGCTGCGGGCGACGGTGCTCTACGGGCGACTGAAGGCCTGACGTTCGGTCGCAGGGCGAGCAATAAAATTGCGCAAATAAGCGCGTTGTTGCGCATTGAGCGCAGCCTACTTCGTAAAATGGGTCATTGTTTCGGTATCGATGGCGGATTGACCGGCGGTTCGGAATAATCTGGAGGCCAACGGAGGCAATGACGTGGCATCGGAAGAGACATCGGTTTCAAGCCGTGGGGTTCAGATTTCGTTCGAGCCGCACATCGATTCCGGATCCTCGAGCTCGCTCGGCGCCGCCGCTGCCGGGGCGCGCTCGCCGGGCATCCGTCATTTGGATGCGCGCCTCTCGCCGCTCGCCGAGAACCCGCACAGCCGAAATCGGCCCGATCATCGCCACAAGCTGCCGAAGCGGGGGCTCGGCGTGTTGCAGCGCTGGGTGTCTTCCGGGCGGCCCATCGATCTCGTGTTCGGCCAATATTCCAAAGTCGTCTTGTCGCAGCTGACGATGCCGTTTGAAGAGGACAAGCTCGACGACCTGATGGACCACATCCGGCGACGGGCGGACTCGATGGGCGGCCCACCGATCCAAGAAGCGAAGTTCCTGGCCGAGGTCGCGGCCGGCATGGGCACGGTGCACCAGGGCGTGTGCGACCCCGCGCAGATCAAGCTGCTGGAAGAGCGGCTCGATGCGATGCGGTGTCTCGTCAGGCAGGCTCGGCGCGACATCGAAAGGAGCGCCTTGTCGCCGTTGGACCGGCAGCTCTTCGACGAAGTCCTGTCCGATGAGGACTATGCGACGCGATGCTTGGGCCGTGTGAAGGGCGACGGGACGGTGGATTCGAAGGTTTTCAAGTTGTCCTTGCGGCCGAAGGGGACGGTGTTCCAACAGCTTTCCCAACGGCCGGAGATCCACGGTCGGGCGCTCGACGACCTGGTCGGCAAGGTGAATCGGCAAGCCGATCTGCTGTTGCTGGACGACCAGGTCGAGAATTCGGGCCAGCCTTTGGAGAGAGCCAAATTCCTGTCGGTCTTCATCGCCGAGTTGGGCGAGCTGATGCAGAGGTCGGCCGACCCGGCGCAGATCGGGCAGCTCAAGGTCCACATCGAGAGCATGCAGCTGACCATCGATCGGGCCCGAACCATCGCGAGGAGCGAGCTGTCGCCCCGCAACCAGCGCCTTTTCGACGAAGTGCTGGCCGATCAGGATTTCGCGTGTCAATGCGTTGAGCGGCTGGCCGCGGCGGACGGCTCCCCGTTGATCGTGCGAACCAGGGCGGGCGCGATCCAACGGCTGTCCATGCAATCGTCGATCGACGAAGACACGCTCGTCGAGCTGGTCGACGAGCAGAACCGGCAAGCCGATCTGCTCGAAGTGCCCATCGAGAGGGCGACATTCTTGTCGGGCTTCTCGGCCGGCATGGCCGCGCTGGGGCAGCGCCTGGTCGACCCCGGGCAAATCTCGATCGTCGTGGGGTGGATCGAGGCGATGCATGGCGAGATCGACGACGCCCTGGCCGAGGTCAAGGGCGGAGGTGCGTTGCTCCCCAGTCGGGTCCAGGCGCGTTTCGACGCGATCCTTGCGGAGCAGAACCACGCCAGCCGCTACGCGATCCGGTCCATGCACCATGCCTCCGTCCTCGACGCGGATGTCTACAGCGTGTTCCAGGATGCGCTGTTTCGAATCATGCGGGGGGGAATGGCGGATGTGGCGGACGTTCCTCGCGACGCCGGCCATCAGGTCAAGGACCTCTTCACCCAGATGGCGAAGATTCGAATCCGGGATGCGGCGGGCGCCCCTCAGGCGATGCCACGGGGAATTTTCGACATCGTCATCGGGACGCTGGGCGCCTTGTCGGACGAGCAGAAGGCGGATGCGTTGGTCGGCACCTACGTCTTCCTCGGCGACCGCGTGGACGCCAGGCCGGAGGATCTCGCTTATTTCGTCTCCAGAAGCAACGAAGAGATCGAAAAACTTCCGCTCAATCTCGACGAGGAAGTACAGGAACGCATCGCGAATTTGATGTTCGAAAACGGGGTGCCGTTCGAGGAAAAGGCCATTCCGAAGCCGATCCCCCTGGAGCCTTGGTACGACGACAGGAATCAACCGATCAAAACCCGCGCTCGAAGCGCTTATCAACGCAGTTGACCCGTCGAGGCGCCGCCCCGATGAGCTGCCGATGGGTTTCTCACGCGCGCCACGCCGACCTCGCCGCGCCGGGGCTCGTTCGCCCGGACAGGCTGCAGCTGCCTCACGTTTCACTTTCATAGCCACGCGCAAGTTGTTCATTTAGAACGATATTCGCTTCTAAAACATCTGCTAAGTGGTTGATTTGATTGATTTTTTTCAGTACGACGCATTGACCTGACCTGGGGATCTGGCTAAAGTGCATAAAAGTGCAATTTAGTGGTGGGTTGTGGCAACTCAGGTGTTCGAAGGTCCTTCGGCGTTGACGCTGGACGGCAAGGGGCGAGTCTCCATGCCGTCGCGTTACCGTGAGGATCTCCAGACGCTGTGCGCCGGCCGTCTCACCGTCACCAAACATCCGCACGGGTGCTTGATGATCTTCCCGCGTCCGCACTGGGAGGCGTTTCGGGACCAGCTCGCGCAGCTGCCGTACTCCCAGGTCGGCGTCAAGCGCGTGTTCCTCGGCCATGCCGACGACGTCGAGCTGGACGCCACGTCCCGCGTGCTGATCCACCCCGACCTGCGGGCGTGGGCCGGGCTCGAGAAGGACGTGAAACTGATGGGCATGGGTTCGCACTTCGAATTGTGGTCGGCCGCAGCGTATGCCGCGTACGAAGAAACCGTCATGCGGGCCGAAGCGTCCGCGGCGCTCGACAACCTGAAGTTCTGACGCCGCCGTGGACAACCCGGGTTCGCACACCACCGTCCTGCTGCGCGAGGCGATCGACGCCCTCGTGACGGCGCCCGACGGCATCTACGTGGACGGCACCTTCGGCCGCGGCGGCCACACGCGCGAACTGCTGTCGCGCCTGGACCCGGCGGCGCGCGTGATCGCCGTCGACCGCGATCCCGCCGCCGTCGCCGCCGCGCGCGAAGGCCGCGACGCGATCGCCGACGCGCGCTTCGAGATCGTGCACGCCAGCTTCGCGCAGTTGCCCGGCGCGCTGGCCGAGCGCGGCATCGGCCGCATCGATGGCCTGCTGCTGGACCTCGGCGTGTCCTCGCCGCAGATCGACACGCCCGAGCGCGGCTTCAGCTTCCGTTTCGACGGTCCGCTGGACATGCGCATGGACACCACGCGCGGCGAGACCGCCGCCGACTTTCTCGCTCGCGCTGACGAGCGTCACATTGCAGAGGTGATTCGTGACTACGGGGAAGAACGGTTTGCTGTGTCGATTGCAAAGGCGCTTGTTGCTGTCCGCGAGAGCGGCGCACCCGTGCGAACCACGAGCGAGCTGTCCGCCGTCGTGGCTCGTACGGTCAAGACCCGCGAGCCGAACCAGGATCCCGCCACGCGCACCTTTCAGGCTCTTCGGATTTTCGTCAATGCCGAGCTCGAGGAACTCGAACAGGTTCTGAAGAGTTCGCTCGACCTGATCGAGGAAGGCGGCCGGCTCGCGGTCATCAGCTTCCATTCGCTGGAAGACCGCATCGTCAAGACCTTCATCGGCCGCGAAAGCAAGGCCGAGATCGACCGCCGCGCGCCGTTCGCGCCGCCGGCCAAGGCACTGCGGCTGAACGCGCTCGGCCGCATCAAGCCGGGGCCAACCGAAGTGCTGA
>JBEVLR010000332.1:0-5159 GCA_040509075.1 Burkholderiaceae bacterium
CGGCGACGTCGGCGGCACCAACGCCCGCTTCGCGCTGCAGGAGCGGGCGGATGCGCCGCCGTCGCAGATCGTCGCCTACCGCGGCGCCGACTTTCCGACGTTCGAAGACGCGGTCTCGGGCTACCTGTCGCAGCTGCAAGGGGCCCAACCCGTCCAAGGCGCGATCGGCATCGCCAATCCGATCGCCGGCGACCACGTGAAGATGACCAATTCCAACTGGTCGTTCTCGATCGAGAAAGTGCGGCGCTTGGCCGGCCTCGACCGCTTGTTGGTGATCAACGATTTCACGGCGCTCGCGCTGTCGCTGCCCGGGCTCGAGCCGCGGCATGTCCGTCAGATCGGCGGCGGAGCGGCGGATCCCGCGGCCGCGATCGGCTTGATCGGCCCCGGGACGGGCCTGGGCGTGTCGGGCCTGCTGTTCGTCGACGGCGGCAGGCGCCTGGCGCCGCTGGCGGGCGAGGGCGGCCATGTCAGCCTGGCGCCCGACAATCCCCGCGAGGAGGCGGTCGTCGCGGCGTTGCGGGCGAAGTTCGGCCATGCGTCGGCGGAGCGCGCCTTGTCCGGCCCCGGCCTGGTGAACCTGTACGACGCGCTGTGCGCGTTGGACGGCGTCGGCGCCCGCGTGCTCGATCCGGCCGCGGTCTCGGCCGAAGCGTTGCGGGGGGAAGATCCGCGCTGCGTGGAAGCCGTGGAGCTCTTTTTCGCGTTCTTGGGCAGCGTCGCGGGCAATCTGGCGCTGACGCTCGGCTCGCGCGGCGGCCTGTATGTCGGCGGAGGCGTCGCGCCGCGGCTGGGGGGCTGGATCGACCGTTCCGGATTTCGCGAGCGCTTCATCGCGAAGGGACGCTTCCGCGACTATCTCGATCAGATCCCGACCTTCTTGATCCAGGCGGAGGTTTCCCCGGCGCTGATCGGCGCCGCGCGGGCGTTGGACGAACTCTGAGAACCCGTGCAGGCATCCGCCACGCGCGCTCGCGGCTCAAAACGCGCTCCCCGTCCGCGTTGCGAATGATCGCCATGGCCCGAGCCACGGCTGCGCTTCGCGCCTCGAGGGGGCACGTTTTCGAGCCCCCGCTCGGACGCGCCGGATTCGTTCACAGCCAGCCTGCTGTCGCGCAGGTTGCGGCGCAAGCGCCCGCGGGCGGCCGGGCGGGCGCCTATTCGGCGTCCAGCAGGCCGCCGGCCATCACTTCGCTGTAGCCGGCGTCGACGTACGAGATCTCCGCCGTCATGCCCGATGCGAGGTCGGACATCAGGAACGCGGCGACGTTGCCGACGTCGTCGATGGTCACCGTGCGGCGCAGCGGCGCATTCGACTCGAACGCGCTCAACAGCTTTCCGAAGCCCTTGATGCCAGAGGCGGCGAGCGTCTTGATCGGCCCGGCGGAGATGCCGTTGACGCGGATTCCCTTGGGCCCCAGCCCGGCCGCCAGGTAGCGCACGCTCGCCTCCAGCGACGCCTTGGCCAGACCCATCGTGTTGTAGGCGGGCACGGCGCGCACGGCGCCGAGATAGGTCATCGTGAGCAGCGCGCTCTTCTCACGCAAGGACGGCAGCGCCGCTTTGGCCATCGCCGGGAAACTGTAGGCCGAGATGTCGTGCGCGATCCGGAAGCCTTCGCGCGACAGGCCGTCCAGGAAATCGCCGGCGATCGCTTCGCGGGGCGCGAATCCGATCGAATGCACGAAGCCGTCGAAGCCCTCCGGCCAGGCGGCGCGGAGGTCGGTGAACAGCGCCGCGATCTGCTCGTCGCTGCCGACGTCGCAGTCGAAAGTCAGCGTCGAACCGAATTCGGCCGCAATCTCGGCGATGCGTTCCTTGAAGCGTTCGCCCTGGTAGCTGAAGGCCAGCTCCGCGCCTTCGCGACGGCAGGCGCGGGCCACGCCGTAAGCGATCGAGCGATTGTTCAATACGCCCGTGACGAGCAGGCGTTTGCCGGCGAGGAATCCCATGCGGTCTCCGTATGTTGATAGTATGGTGATTGTCGCACCGCATTCTTGCGGGTACGACTCTCGCGGGCTATAATACGAGCTTCGCTGGCGCACGACACGTATTAAAGAACGTACTACAGACGCCCTTCGAGCGCGCTTTCGCCGAGTGCTCTGAGAAGCGAGATGCACGGGAATTCCGCGCATCCGGTCTCAACCCAGGCGGCGCGGGTGGCGCGCGAAAGAGGTGGGCGGATTTGTCTTCTGCCCATTTTTTTTGCCGCTGCTCATCAGTCGGCGGGATCGGGATCGTGGGGTGTCCGGGACGTGTCCACCGGCAGCGGAATGAACTCTGCGGATCGCGCAGCCTTGAAAAGCGGCGCTTCCGTTGCAAGTTGCAAGGGTCCTCAGGGGCCTTTGCGACTTTTTGGCTCTCTCATTCACTTTTGAACCTTAGAACCGCTTCTTGGCAAGTTCCGCGCACACTCCCTCGAGCTGGTCTTCAGCCGTCGAACGCACCGTCACCGGCCTGGGTTTCGATCTGGTCGATGTCGAACGCCTCGGCGGCGGGTTGCTGCGCGTCACCATCGATCGCGTCGCCGGCCGCCTCTATCCGGCGGGTGAATCCGAATTCGTGCTGGTGGAAGACTGCGAAGCGGTCACGCGGCAGTTGCAGTACGTGCTCGAGGTCGAGAACGCCGATTACAGCCGTCTCGAAGTGTCTTCGCCCGGACTCGATCGTCCGTTGAAGAAGCCGCAGGATTTCGAGCGTTTCCTCGGCCAGCAGGTCGAGATCACGCTCAAGGCACCCTTCCAGGCGCGCAAGAAGTTCGCCGGCGAACTGCTGGCGGGAGTGCGCGCCCAGGCGGCGCCGCCGCCCGAGGGGGTGGAGTCGGACGGCGAAGCCGCATCGACCCAAAGCGGCTGGCGCCTGGTGCTGCCCGCCGCCCCCGTCAGCAAGACCCAGGCGAAGGCCGGTGCGAGGCCGGATGTCGAGCAGGTGCTCGATTTCACGCTCGATGAACTGCAGGAAGCCCGGCTCGTGCCGGTGCTGGATTTCAAAGGCCGCCGCCGCAAGGCGGGCCCCGCCGCCGCGCCCGAGGCCGGCGCCCCATCCGACGACGGAGACCAGGAAGAATGAACCGCGAAATGCTGATGCTGGTGGACGCGATCTCGCGCGAGAAGACCGTCGAGCGCGATCTCGTGTTCGGCGCGGTCGAATCGGCGCTCGCTTCGGCCACCAAGAAGCTTCACGGCGCCGAGGTGGACATCCGCGTGTCCGTCGATCGCGAGACCGGTGATTACGACACGTACCGTCGCTGGCACGTCGTGCCCAACGAAGCCGGCCTGCAGATCCCCGACGCCGAAGTGCTGCTGTTCGAGGCGCAGGAGCAGATCGCCGACATCGAGGTCGACGACTACATCGAAGAGCCGATCGACTCGGTGCCGATCGGCCGCATCGGCGCGCAGGCCGCCAAGCAGGTCATCCTGCAGAAGATCCGCGATGCGGAGCGCGAGCAGCTGCTCAACGACTTCCTGTCGCGTGGCGAACGCGTGTTCGTCGGCACCGTCAAGCGCCTCGACAAGGGCGACATCATCGTCGAGTCGGGTCGCGTCGAAGGCCGGCTCAAGCGCAGCGAGATGATCCCGAAAGAGAATCTCCGTTCGGGCGACCGCGTCCGCGCGTTCATCGCCGGGGTCGATTCCGTGGCCCGCGGCCCCCAAATTATGCTGTCGCGCAGCGCTCCGGGCTTCATGGTCGAGCTGTTCAGCCAGGAAGTGCCCGAAATCGAGCAGGGACTGCTGGAGATCAAGAGTTGCGCCCGCGACGCGGGGTCGCGCGCGAAGATCGCCGTGTTGTCGCACGACAAGCGCGTCGATCCGATCGGCACCTGCGTCGGCGTGCGCGGCTCGCGCGTGACCGCGGTCACGAACGAGCTGGCCGGCGAGCGCGTCGACATCGTGCTGTGGAGCGAGGATCCGGCTCAGTTCGTCATCGGCGCTCTGGCGCCGGCGAACGTGCAGTCGATCGTCGTCGACGAAGAAAAGCATGCGATGGATGTCGTCGTCGACGAAGAGAACCTGGCGATCGCGATCGGCCGCGGCGGCCAGAACGTGCGTCTCGCGTCCGACCTCACCGGCTGGCGCATCAACATCATGACCGCGGAGGAATCCCAGGCCAAGCAGGCCCAGGAGTCCGGCGGCATCCGGGCGCTGTTCGTCGACAAGCTGGACGTCGACGAGGAAGTCGCCGACATCCTGATCGAAGAGGGGTTCACGAGCCTCGAGGAAGTGGCCTATGTGCCGCTGCAGGAGATGCTCGAGATCGAAGGCTTCGACGAGGACACCGTCAACGAGCTGCGCATGCGCGCCAAGGATGCGTTGCTGACGATGGAGATCGCGCGCGAGGAGCGGGTCGACGAGGTGTCGCAGGATCTGCGCGACCTCGAAGGCCTGACCCCCGAGCTGATCGGGAAACTGGCGGACGGCGGCGTGCACAAGCGCGACGACCTGGCCGACCTGGCGGTCGACGAACTGGTGGAGATGACCGGCGTTGACGAGGCCCGCGCGAAGGCGCTGATCATGAAGGCGCGCGAGCACTGGTTCACCCCCTGAGCTGCGACGCAACACCGATTCAATCGAACGCCCGGAACAACGAGCAAGGAATTCCTGAAATGGCAGTGACCACCGTCGCCCAGCTTGCAGCGGAGCTGAATCGCCCCGCTGCAACGCTGCTCGAACAGCTGCAATCGGCCGGCGTCGCGAAGGCGACGTCCGACGATGCGCTGAACGACGCAGACAAGGAGCGGCTGCTCGACTACCTGCGCACCGCGCACGGCACCATCGGGGGCGAACGCAAGAAGATCACGCTGACCCGCAAGTCGACCAGCGAGATCAAGCAGGCGGACGCGAGCGGCAAGGCCCGGACGATCCAGGTCGAAGTGCGCAAGAAACGCGTGTTCGTCAAGCGAGACGATGTCGGCGACGAGTCCGGCGACGCCGCGGCGGCCTCCAATGAGGCCGATCTGCTTCGTCGCGAGGAAGAAGCGCGTCACCAGGCCGAACAGATCCGCCTGCAGGAAGAAGAGCTGGCGGAGAAGCGGCGCCAGCGCGAAGCCCAGGAACAGCGCGAACGCGCCGAGGCCGAGGAGCGCGCACGCCAGGCCGCCGCCGACAGGGCGGCAGCGGAGGCCGCCGCGGCTGCGGCCGTTGCGGCACGCATCGCCGTCG
>JBEVLR010000333.1:0-3047 GCA_040509075.1 Burkholderiaceae bacterium
CTCGCCACCGACGCCGCGGTCGCGGGCGACCGCATCACCGGCCGTTCGTTCGCGACGCGCTCCGAAGTCGTCGCCGCCCACGGCATGGTCGCGACCTCGCATCCGCTCGCGACCCAGATCGGCCTCGACATCCTGAAGAAGGGCGGCACCGCGGTCGACGCGGCGATCGCCGCGAACGCCGCGCTCGGCCTGATGGAACCGGTGTCCAACGGCATCGGTGGCGACCTGTTCGCGATCGTCTGGGACGCGAAGTCGAAGACGCTGCGCGGCTACAACGGGTCGGGCCGGTCGCCGCGCGCACTGACCCTGGGCTGGTTCCGCGAGCACGGCTACACGGCGATCCCGCCGCTCGGCCCGCTGCCGGTCAACGTGCCCGGTTGCGTCGACGGCTGGTTCGCACTGCACGAGCGCTACGGCAAGTTGCCGATCGCGACCCTGCTCCAGCCGACGATCGCGTATGCGCGCGACGGTTTCCCGGTGACCGAACTGATCGCGTATTACTGGCAGGCGTCGGTGCCGCGTCTCGCGCAGTTCCCGGGTTTCAACGAGCAGTTCACGCGCGACGGCCGCGCGCCGCGCAAGGGCGAGGTCTGGCGCAATCCGTCGCTCGCGCGCAGCCTCGAGGCGATCGCGCGCGGCGGTCGCGATGCGTTCTACAAGGGGCCGATCGCGCACGCGATCGCCGACTACATGAAGGCGCAGGGCGGCTTCCTCGCCTACGACGACCTCGCCTCGCACCACGGCGAATGGGTCGAGCCGATCTCGACCAACTATCGCGGCTACGACGTCTGGGAACTCCCGCCGAACGGCCAGGGCCTGGCTGCGCTGGAGATGCTGAACATCCTCGAGGGCTACGACTTCTCGAAGATCGCGTTCGGCAGTGCCGAGCACGTGCACCTGCTGGTCGAGGCGAAGAAGCTCGCGTTCGAGGACCGCGCGAAGTTCTACGCCGATCCGGCGTTCGCGAAGGCGCCGATCGAGGGGTTGCTGTCGAAGGCCTACGCAGCCGGTCGCCGCGCCCTGATCGGCGAGCGCTCCGCTCGCACGGTCGAGGCCGGCTCGCCGACGCTGCACGGCGACACGATCTACATGACCACCGCGGACCAGTGGGGCAACATGGTCTCGCTGATCCAGTCCAACTACCGCGGCATGGGTTCGGGCATGACGCCGCCCGGGCTCGGATTCATCCTGCAGGATCGCGGCGAGTTGTTCGTGCTCAAGGAAGGCCACGCGAATTCCTACGAGCCGGGCAAGCGGCCGTTCCACACGATCATCCCGGCCTTCATCACGAAGGACGGCGCGCCCTGGCTGAGCTTCGGCGTGATGGGCGGCGACATGCAGCCGCAGGCGCACGTGCAGATCGTGCAGAACCTCGTCGATTTCCACATGAACCTGCAGGAAGCCGGCGACGCGCCGCGGATCCAGCACGAGGGCTCGACCTCGCCGGAGGGACAGGCGACGCCGATGACGGACGGCGGCTTCGTCGACCTCGAATCGGGCTTCGACTACGAGACCGTGCGCGAACTGATGCGCCGCGGCCACTCCGTGCGGTTCGCCAACGGCCCGTACGGCGGCTACCAGGCGATCGGCTGGGACGCGACGAACAGGGTCTACATCGGCGCGTCGGAGAGCCGCAAAGACGGTCAGGCCGCCGGCTACTGAGCCCGGACACGCGGCCCCGCGGGCCGCGGCACGCTGCGACGGCGTGCCGTCGTGGCGCCAGGCCGGGCGGCCCGGTGCGGTAGGCAGGCCCCGGGGGCGGGTGTACCCTTCGCGCAGCGTTCCAGACGGGCGGAGGCGGCATGCTGAAGGTCCTGGTGGCGAGTTCCAAGGGCGGTGCGGGCAAGAGCACGGTGGCGACGAACCTGGCCGCGCACTTCGCGGTCGACGGCAAGAACACCGTGCTGGTCGACGCCGATCGCCAGGGATCCTCGTTGCGCTGGTGCGAGAAGCGCGCCGCCCATGCGAACGCGGTCCTCGGGATCCCCGGCCTGCGGCGCGACTGGGACAAGCAGCTGCCCGGCGATTCGCAGCGCGTCGTGATCGACACCGCCGCCGGGATCCGCGCGAGCGAAGTCGGCGAATGGCTCGAGCATGCGGACGTCGTGGTCGTACCGATCCTGCCGTCGGCGATCGACCTCGAGGCGACCCAGCCGTTCCTCGAGGAACTGGCCGCGTTGCCGCGCGTGAAGAAGGGCAAGGCGCAGGTCGGCCTGGTCGCGAACCGCCTGAAGCCGTGGACGAACGCGTCCCAGCTCGCAATCGAGGAGATCGGCTCGTTCCCGTTCCCGCTGGTGGCCGAACTGCGCGACACGCAGGGCTACGTGCTCGCCAATGCGCTCGGCAAGAGCATCTTCGACTACCACTCCGAGCAGGTGCGCTCGCATCAGGACGACTGGGCGAAACTGCTGCGCTGGATCCGCAAGCACGGCTGAACGCCGCGCGGTCCTTCACATCGTTTTGCGCGGCCTTTGCACGGCGGCTGTCGGCGCATGCCGGGGCCGTGCGTTGGAGTCCACTGCGACCGATCCGGTCGCTTGCGAGGACTCACACGATGCGTCGTTCATTCCTACTGCACACGGTGGCCGCGGCGTGCGCGCTGTTCGGCGCGAGCGCCGCATGGGCCGCCGACCCGGTCGACGCGAACGCCGACCATGCGGACCGCCGCGCGCAGGCGCAACAGCGCCTGCTGGCCAAGCTCGATACCGACGGCAACGGCGTCGTCAGCCGCGACGAATACCGGGCCTGGGCCGATGCGCGCTTCGATGCCCTCGACGTCGACGGCAACGGCCGCGTCGATGCCGACGAGGTGTCCCGTTCGACCGCCACGGCCGAGCGCGTGCGCGACCATGCTGATCGCTTCATCGCGCGCTACGGAACGGACGGCAGCGGCCAGGTGACGAAGTCCGATTTCGAAGCCAAGGCGCTGGCGCGGTTCGACCGCCTGGCCAACGGCGCTGATTCGCTGACCGCCGACCAGCTGACGGCACGCGGACACGGCCACCACCGCAAGTCGGCCGAAGGCGGCTGACCCCCGGGGCGCGCGC
>JBEVLR010000334.1:0-7612 GCA_040509075.1 Burkholderiaceae bacterium
GGGGCGGAAATGTCCCGGCCCGCGCCGTCTTCGGGGCGCTGCGCCCGACCCCGGCCGCGCGCCACATGGCCGACTGGGTCGTCTCGCGTCGGGACAACGGCGGCCTGCCTTTCGTCGTGCTCGACAAGCGGGACGCGCGGCTCTACGTTTTCGAGCCCGATGGCCGAGCGCTGGAAAGCGCGCCCGTGCTGCTCGGCTCTTCGCACGGCGACGACACGTTCCCGGGCATCGGCGACGTGCCGATCGCGCAGGTCAAACCCTATCAACGCACCACCGCCGCGGGTCGATTCCTGACGCGGCCGGGCCTGGACGCCGACCATACCGATGTCGTCTGGCTCGACTACGACGCGGCCCTGGCGATGCACCGGGTCATCAACAAAGTGAAATCAGAGCGGAGGCTGCAGCGCATCGCCTCGTCGAATCCGGCGGTGCGGCGCATTTCCTGGGGCTGCATCAACATCCCGGTCGATTTCTTCGACCGCCGGATTTCCCCGGTGTTCGGCAAGCACCGGGGCGTGGCCTACGTGATTCCCGAGACGAAGACGTTCGCCGAAGTGTTCGAGCAGCGCGCCGGCGCCGTCACGGCAGCTGCTGCGGCGGAGGTGCCCGTGGCATCGAAGGACGTCGGCGCACGGTAGGGCCGGCTTGCCATGTCCGCGTTTCCGGCTTTCGCACACCGTCACGCGCCGACCCCGGCGCAGCAATGCATGGCGCACCCGGCGGCGTTCGCATGGCGGGTGCTGTGCGGCTTCCGCGCGAACCAGGGCCTGCTGTTGGCGGGAGCGGTGGCCTACTACGCGCTGCTGTCGATCGTGCCGCTGCTGATCCTGAGCGTCATCGCGCTTTCGCACGTGATTCCCGAGCACGAGTTGCTGGCCACCATCGGACGCTATCTCGCGTGGCTGATGCCGGGGCAGTCGGGCGCCGTCGTTGCGGAACTCAAGACGTTCCTGAACCACGGCGACGTGATCGGCTGGGTGCTGCTCGTCACGATGCTGTTCTTCAGTTCGCTGGCGTTCTCGGTGCTCGAAAACGCCCTGTCGGTGGTGTTCGTCCATCGCATCGTCAACCGCAGGCGCTCGCTGCCGGCGTCGCTGCTGCTGCCCTACGTTTACGTGATCTGCCTCGCGGCGGGCCTGCTGCTGGTGACGCTGGTGGCCGGCGGCCTCGAGGCGCTGGGCCAGCACCGCATCGATTTCCTGGGCCGCAGCTGGTCGCTGGACAAGTTCTCGCGGCTGCTGCTGTACCTGCTGGGCCTGGCAGGCGAGATCGTGTTACTGACGTCGATCTACGTCGTGATGCCGCAGGGGAAACTGCGGGTGCGCCAAGCGCTTTTCGGCGCCGTCGCGGCCGTGCTGCTTTGGGAGGTCACGCGCCACGTGCTCGTGTGGTATTTCGCGACGCTGTCTCAGGTGGGCGTCGTCTACGGATCGATGACGACGGCCATCGTGGTGCTGCTGAGCCTGGAGCTCGGGGCGACGCTGGTTCTCCTCGGAGCGCAGGTGATCTCGGAATACGAACGGCTTTCCTCGCATGCGCCGAAGCCGGGCCCGGCCGATCTGGCGCTGCATTGAGGCGTTCGACCGCGGAAACGCCGCGCCGGGGCCCGCAGCCGGATCGTGCCGGACCGTTGCGGAAACGCTTACCGGTGCGCTGGGCGGCGCCGTCGAATCGCCCCTCGGGCGCGGCGTCGTCCGACCCGAAGGCCTCTGGCATGGAATCTGCCCGTTACCGCCGAGCTTCCATCGGGCATGCCGGAATTTCCCACCGCAAGTCCCTTCGCGAACGGCTCCTTCGAGGACCAAACCATGACGATCACCGATATCCCGGCGGCGCTCGAGCCCGCGAGCGAATGGCCCGTGCTGCTCGATGCGCTCGTGTCGCTGCGCGACGGCGGTCGGCAGGCGCGGCTGCCGGCGGGCTGGCGAGGCGCGGCGGGCAGCGTCGCGGATGCCTTCAATGACGTCGCCGAGCAGAACGCGCGCATGGCCGCGGAGCTTGCGCGCTTGCGGCGCCTGGTGGAACAGCAGGGGCAGCCCGGGCAGAGATCGCGGCTGCTGGCCGAGCTGAGCCGGGCGCTGAGCGGCGCGCTCGACGGCGTCGACGGCATGCATGCGCTGCTGGCGCATGTGGTTCCGGCCCTGGCGTCGACCGCGATCGTCGCGTTGCTGGACGACGACGGCGTGGTCGAGTTCGTCGCGAGCCGCGCCAAAGTGCTCGAAGACGAGTCGTTCGCGCTGGACCTCGCCCCGGCCGACCTTCCTTCCGCGCACTTCGGCCTCCTGCGCGCCGCATTGGCCGAGCCCGCATCGTGGCGCGCGCACGAGGGCTCCTATTCGGACGGCGCGCTGCACATGTTGCCGCTGGCGCAGGGCTCGCGCCTGCTCGGCGCGCTGTGGATCGACGGCGAGGTGACGCCGCGCGGCGATGCGATGCTGGCCGACGTGGCCGCCTGCGCGGCCTTCGCGTTCGCCGGCGCGCGCCTGGATCGCAACCTGCGCGCGGAGTCCATCCGGCGACGCGAAGCCGAGGCTCGCCTGGCCGAGAGCGACCAACGCCGCGACGAATTCGTCGCGATGCTGGCCCACGAACTCCGCAATCCGCTGATGCCCCTGCGAAATGCGATCGAGGTGATGCGGCTCGCCGCTCCGGTCGAATCCAAGCTCGACTGGGCCGTGCGCGCCACCGACCGTCAATTGCGCCAGCTGACGCGCCTCGTCGACGAGCTGCTGGACGTCGCGCGCGTCAGCGAAGGCAAGATCGTGCTGCAACTGCAGTGCGTGGATTTCGTCGCGCTCGTCGCGCAATGCGCCGAAGCGCTGCGGCCCATGTTCGAAGAACGCGGGCAGCTGCTGACGCTGTCGATGCCGGGGCAGCTGCTGAACCTGAACGGGGACGCGGCGCGCCTGAGGCAGATCATCGATGACCTGCTGACCAACGCCGGCAAATACACGCCCGACGGCGGCTCGGTTTCCATCGTCGTTTCGCGCGAAACCACGGCGGACGGCGAATTCGCCGTGCTCAGCGTCAGCGACGACGGCATCGGCATCGAGCCCGCGCTGCTGCCGCGCGTGTTCGACCTGTTCGAACAAGGCAAGCGCGCGCTCGATCGCGCGCCGGGCGGGCTGGGCGTCGGGCTGACGCTGGTCAAGCGCCTGGTCGAATTGCATGGCGGGACGATCGAAGCCGCGAGCGCGGGCGCGGGGCAGGGCGCACGGTTCAAGGCGAGGTTGCCTTGCCTCTCGGAAATCGACGGCGCCGTGTCGATCGATGACGATTTCGACGAGCCGCCGGCGCCGGTCGCGACGATCAAGATCCTGGTGGTCGACGACAACGTCGACATCGCGGAATCCACTTCGATGTTGTTGACGCTGTCGGGCCACGACGTGCGCTCGGCCAAGGATGGCCTGCAGGCGCTGCAGTCGGCCGCGGAATTCTCGCCCGACGTCGTGCTGCTCGACATCGGCCTGCCGTTGATGGACGGCTACGAGATCGCGCGCCGCCTGCGCCGGATGCCGCAGACCCGCGCGGCGCGGCTGATCGCGATGACGGGCTATGGCCAGGAAGGGGATCGCCAGCGCGCCAAGATGGCGGGCTTCGACGGCCATCTGCTGAAGCCCGTGGAAGCGCAGACCTTGGCCGACGCGATCGCGGGCCGAAACGGTTTTTGAGCGGTTCCGCCCCGATCGGATCAGAACGCGGGCGGCGTGCGCGGCATCGGCAGGCCGCTGCGCGCCACGGGATCGGCGGTCAGGTCGCGCGCGCCTTGGGGCGGCTTGGGCGCCAGGATGCGATCGAGGCGCGTCAGCAGCGTCGGCACCCGCAGCGGCTTGTGCCAAACGTCCATGAAGCCCGTTCCCGCGGGCATGAATTCGGCTTCTGCCGTGACGGCGATCGCAGGGATCAGCTCCCAGCCCGGCGTCTCGCGAAGGCGCTCCAGCAGCTCGATCCCATGACAATCGGGCAAGCGAAGATCGAGCAGCAGCAGCGACGGACGCAACTTCCCCGCCACCGCCAACGCGGACGCGCCGTCGGCGGCGATCACCAGGCTGAGCTCCGGACGCAATTCGAAGACCGTCTGCATCAGCAGCGCGTTGACGGGATGATCCTCCACATACAGCACCTGTTCGCGAACATCGTCGTCGACACCGCCGGGAAGGTGCGCCATCGGGTTCTCCTTGAGGAAGGCGAGTCGGGCAATCGTCATGCCCGAACTTGCAGCTTGAGCGGCGGCATGCGGATTGCCACGTTCGTGGCACTGGCCCGATCAGGGCCCCCCTCTATCCCAAGGAGCCCACCATGAAGTCGATTCGAGTCCCCACCTTCTCCGCCGCATTGATCCTGGCCGCCGCGCTGGGAGGCTGCGCGACGCCGCGCGAGACCAACACCGCCATCGGCGCAGGCGCGGGCGCCGTGGCCGGCGCGGTGCTCACCGGCGGCTCGACGGCTGGAACGCTGGGCGGCGCGGCCGTCGGCGGGGTGATCGGCAATCAGGTTCATCATTGAGATCGACGGTTCGCGCCGCGGGCGGAAGGCCGCGGCCCGACGGCGCCGCGGCGCGCCGTCATTCCGGCGCCACGTCCACTTTGTCTTGGCTGTATTCCTTCAGCCGGTTGTACAGGGTCTTCAAGCTGACGCCCAACGCCGCTGCGGTGCGTTCCTTCTGCTGGCTGAAATGTTCCAGCGTCGCGAGGATGAGTTGGCGCTCCGCGTCGGCCATCGAGGTGCCGATCGCAATGGTGATCGACGAGTCCGTCGGCCGTTGCGCCGCCGGAGCGGGCGCTTGCGCGGCGGCGGCCCGTGGGGCGGTGGAGGTCGCATAGGCGCTGTTCGCGCCGTGCGGATCGTCGGGCAGCCATTCGTCGGTGATCTGCGCGCCCGGCGCCATCACGTACGCGCGCTGGACGACGTTGCGCAGCTCGCGCACGTTGCCGGGCCAGCGATAGGCCGTCAGGCGTGCCGTGGCGGCGGGCGTGAATGCCTTGGCCTTGCCCTCGCGCTCGCAGATGGCCGACAGGAAGTGCTGGGCAAGCAACGGAACGTCTTCGGAGCGGTCGCGCAACGGCGGCAGTTCGATGGGGAAGACGTTGAGCCGATACAGCAGGTCCTCGCGCAGCCGTCCGGTGGAGACGGCCAGCTCGGGCGCGCGATTGGTGGCGGCGATCACCCGGACGTCGGTTTCCTGGGCGACCGTCGAACCCACGCGCATGAACAGGCCGGTCTCCAGCACGCGCAGCAGCTTGACCTGCAGCTCGAGCGGCATCTCGGTGATTTCGTCGAGGAACAGCGTGCCGCCGTGCGCGCGTTCGAAGAATCCTTGATGCTGCCGGTCGGCGCCGGTGAAACTGCCTTTCTCGTGACCGAAGATTTCGCTTTCGATCAGGTTGGGCGAGATCGCGCCGCAATTGACGGCCAGGAAAGGGTGCTTGCGGCGGCGGCTCAAGTCGTGCACGGTCTGCGCAACCACTTCCTTGCCGGTTCCGCTTTCGCCGGTGATGAACACCGACACCGCGGTCACCGCGACCCGGGCGATCTGCTCATAGATGCGACGCATCGGCGGCGAGCGGCCCCACAGGTGGCCGAAGTGGCCGCTGGTCTCCCATTCGGCGGTCAACGACGCCAGTTCGGCCTGCAGCGCCGATGGCCGCATCACGCGCGACAGGATGCCTTGCAGCTGCTTCATGTTGACCGGTTTGACGAGATAGTCGGCCGCACCCATGCGCAACGCCTGGATCGAGCTGTCCAGGCTGGCATGGCCGGTAATCAGGACGATCTCCGAATTGGCGACGAGCTGCTCGTCCTGGAACAAGTCCATCCCGCTGCCGTCGGGCAACTGCAGGTCCAGCAGCACCAGGTCGGGCAGCTGAAGCACGATCTGGCGCCGCGCATCCCGCATCGTGCGGGCGATCGCCACGGTGAAGCCCTGGGCAGCGATCAAGGCCGCCATCGTATCGGCGGAATCGGCGTCGTCTTCGACGATCAGCGCATGAGTCATGATGTTGTTTCTGGTCTGAAGACGCGGCATCGGATGGATGGAGCGCCGCTGGCGGGCAACGGCGATCTCCAAGCGAGCATACGCCGGATAAAAACTCATTTTGCCCATGCCCGTTCGCCATCCGTTGTCAGACGATAACTCGACTGGAACGGAATTTGTGCCTGTGCACAGGCATGCCAATTGCTGAAGACCCAGCCGTTCTCGACAACAAACCGTCGACCGGGCGCAAGGAGCGCGCCCGTCCACGCCGCACTTCGCCATTTGGCCCGCATCGGCGGCGGCGTCAAGCTCTTGGCGAGAACGGTCTTGGCGAGAACGGCCGTTTCCGGACAGCCTGGGCCGGCCATTCGGGGATTGGGCATATCGGTTGCCGCTTCGCAGACATCGATATGGCAACTGGAGATCCCCATGCCTGCTCCCACCATCCGACCTGCATCCGATCCGCTCGACGACATCGACCGTGAAACCGGCGGCGTCGACACCGCCATGACGCGGCAGGATCTCGCCGACGTTCCCGGCCGGCGATCCGACCAGCCCGACGCCGGCCGCAAAAGCGCCGGCGACGTCTACGTCGACGCAACGCGCGAAGTTTCGCAGCGCTCCCTCGACCCTGACCAAGATCGTCTCGATGCGGACCGGGAGCTCGAACAGATCGTCGACGGCAGCCCAGGTTCGGAGCTGATGCGCGAGGCGCTGGCGCCAGCCGACATCGGCTTGGGCGCGGACGACGACGACCCCATCGACGAGACCGAGCGGGCCGGGGACGATTCCTTGCGCTGACGCGGCGGCGGCGCAGCGACTTCCCATCGGACTCCACCCGGCGAAATGCGCCTATCGCAACGGCCAGCGGGGGCTGAAACCTCCGCTGCCGCCATTCAATTCGTGTAGTTTTCGACGGTGCCGATGTCGCGCGGCGCGGCGGCGTCCGGATCGGCACCGAATTCACGCTTCGCACGGCGCTGACGCAGCAAATCCCAGCACTGATCGAGTTCCGCGGCCACCTGCCTGAGCCGATCCGTCGTCGATTCGGCGGCGGCCGCTTCCTGCCGCAAGCGGTGTTCCTCTTCGACGAGGACGGAGATGCGGTCGAGAATCGTCTGATCTTCCATGGTCGGCTCCTGAAAAAAATGAGGGGGCGCCTGCGGCGTTGCGCCGTGCCGGCAATCCGCGCGCCGGATATGGATCAAGCTCCGAACCGGGCCAGAATCAGTGTTTCCACCTAAAACGGCGCGATCGCGGGAAATCGCCGCATGGACAAGGATGCGCGACGCCAGCATACTGATGCGCGGGGTACGGCGCCGGAAATCCATCAATGTCTTCAGCTGATCGTCTCGATCGCCTTGATCGGCTCGAGCGTGTGATCCATACACAGTCGCTTCTCGTGCAGGCCGATCTCGATCTCGACGGCTACATGCAGCTGGTCGTCGATGGTGTGCGCGATCTGACGCAGGCGCAAGGGGCGGTCGTCGAGCTCGTCAATGGCGACGACAGCGTGTGCCGCAGCATCAGCGGCCGCGCCGCGCCGCGCGTGGGCACGCGGCTCGCGTTGGCGGCGAGCTTGTCCGGCCTTTGCGTGCGCGACGCCGAAGTGGTCTGCTGCGAAGACTCCGCGGCCGA
>JBEVLR010000335.1:0-20368 GCA_040509075.1 Burkholderiaceae bacterium
CGAGCGGCCGCGGCCTGGCCGCGGGCGATTACCTGTCCAAGTTCTGGGAACTCGATCCCGATTCGAAGCGCGGCACGTTCGTCGTGCGCACCTACGAGCCCAACTTCCTGCTGCCCGCGCATTACTCGACCCGCATCAATAAGGCGCCCACCAGCCCGACGCACCCGAACGGCGGCACGTTCCCCAACTACCGCCAGACCGAAGCCGAGCTGCAGCTGTCGCTGCGCGCGAAGGTCGCGCAGAACCTGCTGTCGTCCGATGCGGACGTCTGGGTGGCTTACACGCAGCAATCGATCTGGCAGTTGTGGAACGGCCAGGATTCGTCGCCGTTCCGCAGCAGCGACTACGAACCCGAAGCGATGGTCGTCATGCCCATTCCCGACCGGATCGCCCAACTCCCCGGCGGCTGGCGCTGGCGCATGGCGCTCGCCGGCATCGCCCACGAATCGAACGGGCAGGCCGATCCGCTCTCGCGCAGCTGGAACCGGGTGTATCTCGGCACCGCGCTCACGCACGACGACTATTCGTTCCAGGCGCGTTTCAACCATCGGTTGCCGGAGTCCGGCACGGACGACAATCCGCACATCACCGATGAGATCGGCAACACCGAGCTGACCGCCTCATGGCTGCCCGGCGAGACGACGATGCAGCTCGTCGCGCGCACGTCGTTCAAATCATGGTCGACCGGATCGCTCCAGTTCAACTGGACGCACCCGGTTTTCGCCGACAAGCCCGATGGCCTGCGTTGGTACGTGCAGCTGTTCTCCGGCTACGGCGAGACGATGCTGGACTACAACCACCGCCAGACCAGCATCGGACTCGGGTTCACGTTGTTCCAGCTGTGAGCGTCGCCCGTCCGTCCGAAGGCGCCGGCACCGGGATGCGCCGCGGCGCGCCGGACTCCCGCCGAGCCGCATCGTCGTCGTCGTCGAAGGCCGGCGCATAGAACTGCTCGTCGAACGGGTTCAGCCACGGCATGGGCATGGGCATGGGCAGGGCGCGGCACGCGGCGTCGCACGGCCGCGCTTGGGCCGGGCGCGCGGCGATCGCCTGCAGCCCGGGCGGGGACGCCGAGCGGCAGGCGGTCATCAGCGAGATGGCCGACAGCGCCGCGACGATCAGCAGGGTGAAAGTGATGAAGCCGGCGCGCGCCGCCGCGGCGCGGCGGTGCTGGAGGGTTGGATTCATGAGGGCTTCCGGGGGGCGCCACGTCAGCGCGCGGCGGCGTGGACGATCGCGAATTCGGCGATCGCGTCGGTGTCGGCCAGCGGCAGGAGCGCGACGCCCGCACCGGGGACGGGGCCCGGCGGCGGCGCCGCCGCGTCGTGCGCGATCGCGCGGATGCCGGGCCAGTCGGGCCACAGGGGCGGCTTGCCGAGCGGCGCGCGCCAAACCTCCAGTTTCGGGAAATCGCCGCTCTTGAAGCCTTCGACCAGCACCAGGTCGCAATGCCGCAGGCGGCCCAGCAGCTCGTCCAGCGACGGCTCGCCGGCGTCGCCCAACTCGTGCATCAGCGCCCAGCGGGAGCGGCCGAGCAACAGCACTTCGCGGCAGCCGGCTTCGCGCAGGCGGAACGAATCCTTCCCGGGACGGTCGATCTCGATCTCTTTGTGGCTGTGCTTGATCAGCGACACGGCCAGCCCGCGCGCGATCAGCGCGGGCACCAGCCGGGCGAGCAGCGTCGTCTTGCCCATGCCCGAGCGGCCGATGATCCCGAAGACATTCATGCGCCCATTCTCGCGCCTAGAATCGCGCCCTTTCGCCGCTCGTTTTCCGGCTCGCCGCACATGTTCAAGAACGTCATCGTCTACCGCATCGACCAATGGGAACCGCCGTCGCCCGAAACGCTGGAGGAGCGGCTGGGCGCGGCGCGTTTCGTCGAATGCGGGGCGTCGCAGCCCGAATCGTCGGGCTGGATCGAACCGCGCGGCCGCAAGCACGGGGCGCTGGTGGAAAGCGTCGGCGGCCAGTGGATCCTGAAGCTGTGCACCGAGACCAAGGCCGTGCCCGGCGGCGCCGTCAAGACGCAGCTCGAGGCGCGCCTGGACAAGATCGAACAGGAGACCGGCCGCCGTCCGAAGGGCAAGCATGCCAAGGAGATCAAGGAAGGCATCGTCCATGAGCTGCTGCCGCGCGCGTTCCCCAAGCGCGGCACGACGCCGGTCTGGATCGACCCCGCCGCCCGCCTGGTGATGGTGGGCGCCGCGAGCGCGAAGAAGGCCGACAAGATCACGACGGCGTTGGCCGAGCTGCTCGCCGGCGGTATCCGGCTCGAGCTCGTGCAGACGCAAGTGTCGGCCGCGGCCGCGATGGCCGAATGGTTGTCGACGAAGGAAGCGCCGTCCGGCTTCAGCATCGACCGCGAATGCGAACTGAAGCGGCCCGACAGCGAAAAGGCCCTGGTGCGCTATGCGCGCCACACGTTGGACATCGACGAGGTGGGCGGCCACATACGCGAGGGCAAGTTGCCGACTTCGCTCGCGATGACGTGGGACGGCCGCGTCTCGTTCGTGCTGACCGAACACCTCGCGATCAAGAAGATCAAGCTGCTCGATGTCGTGCTCGAAGGCCAGGATCGCTCCGGCAAGGGCGACGACGGCTTCGACGCCGACGTCGCGATCGCCACCGGCGAGCTCGGCCGGCTGATTCCCGACCTGGTCGACGCGCTCGGCGGAGCGCTGAAGCTGGGCGGCGCCGGCCCGTCGACCACCGACCGCGTCGTCGCGATGCTGACCGGTCAGCCGTCGGCCCCGTCGATGGGCGCGCCGGCGCCGTTCTGAGCGCCCCCGGGCCGGCGGAGATGCCCCGTGGCGACCTCGGAATCGCCGCGTCGCTAGACTGGCGCGGTGTCCCCGGACCGCCAGCCCGGAATCGAGAAGCCCCATGCCCGACAACGTCATCGTCCAGATCCAGAAGCTCGGGTTTCCGTGGCGGACGCTGGATCCCTTCCTGTTCTGCGTGCACCATGACGACGCGTATCCGAAGGGCAACGGCCGCTACGGCCCGGCGGCGTCGCTGGCCGGCCGCGACCTCGGGCAGGACTTCGGCGGCCAGGACGGCTGGCGCATGTACCACGGTGAAGAGGTGCCCGGCTTCCCGTCGCACCCGCACCGCGGTTTCGAGACCGTGACGGTCGTGCGCAAGGGCCTCGCCGACCATTCCGACTCGCTCGGCGCCGCGGCCCGTTTCGGCGGCGGCGACGTGCAATGGCTCACGGCGGGCCGGGGCATCGTGCACGCCGAGATGTTCCCGCTGCTCGACACCGACCGGGCCAATCCGCTCGAGCTGTTCCAGATCTGGCTCAACCTGCCGGCCCGCAGCAAGATGGCCGAGCCGCACTTCACGATGTTCTGGGCCGAAGATGTTCCGCACCGCTTCAACGACAGCGCCGGCGGCGCGACGACCGAGGTCGCCTGCATCGCCGGCCGGCTCGAAGGGCTGCGCCGGGCCGGCGGCGACGCGCCCGACACGGCGATCCCGTTGCCGCCGCCGCCCGATTCCTGGGCCTCCCGGGCCGAAGCGGACATCGCGATCTGGACGCTGCGCATGACGCCCGGCGCGCGCTGGGAATTGCCGCCGGCCGCGACCGCGGCTGCGCGGCGCCAGCTGTATTTCTTCGCGGGCACGAGCGTGACGGTCGCCGGCCAGGCGCTCGGCGAACACGTCGCGGTCGAACTGCGGGCGGCGGGCGCGGCCGAGGTCGTCAACACCGGCGCCGACGTCGCCGAATTCCTGCTGCTGCAGGGGCGCCCGATCGGCGAGCCGGTGGCCCAATACGGCCCGTTCGTGATGAACACCGAAGCCGAGCTGAAGCAGGCGTTCGCCGACTATCGCCGCACTGGAGTCGGCGGCTGGCCCTGGCCCGATCCCGGGCCCGTGCACGGGCCCGGGCGCGTGCGTTTCGCGCGCCATGCGGACGGGCGGGTCGAGACGATGTCGAAACGTTCGGACGGCGGCGATCCCGGCGTCGACCAGCGCGCGCGCGACACTCCGTGACGCCTCCGGCCCGCCACCCCAGCGCCGCGGCGCTGGAGGCGAGCGCGGCGCGGCGCGTGATCGAGGGAGCGGTCGATGGGGGCGCCGGGGCCCGCGTCCGCCTTGGCGGGGCAACGGCCTGTTCGACGGCTGCCTGCTTCGGTCGTCGGCGGCATGGGCGTCGCTGCGGCGCAAAGTAGACTGGGGCTCACCGTGAAGGAGCCGCCGATCGACCGGAATCCGGGCGCGTCCTCTACGGTTTCCCCCTTTTTCAGTCTGGAGCCCCGTCCCCGTGGCCGACGTCCTTCCCGATTCCACCCTCGCCTCGCTGCACAACCGCGACCATCAGATGTTCCCGGTGCTCGCGCCCGCCGACGTCCAGCGCGTCGCGCGCTTCGGCGCGGCGCTGCGGGTCGCCGCCGGCGAGGCGCTGGTCCGGGCCGGCGGCAAGTCGCGCGGCATGTTCCTGCTGAGGAGCGGCCGCGTCGAGCTGCTCCAGCGCGACGGCCTCGGCCATGTCGTGCCGCTGCGCGTCTACGGCCCCGGCGAATTCCTGGCCGAGGCCGGCACGCTGACCGGCGCGCCGGTGCTCGTCGACATCA
The DNA here is from genome assembly GCA_040509075.1 of Burkholderiaceae bacterium. Classification (GTDB taxonomy): domain Bacteria; phylum Pseudomonadota; class Gammaproteobacteria; order Burkholderiales; family Burkholderiaceae_C; genus Scleromatobacter. The sequence continues at coordinate 4,578 of JBEVLR010000335.1, forward strand.
CGGCGCTGGAGGACTCCGAAGGCCTCCTCGTGCCGCCCGATCAGCTGCGCGCGCTGATCATCGCCGAGGCCGATCTGGGCGAGCGCATCATGCGGGCGATGATCCTGCGCCGCGTGGCGCTCATCCAGGCCGGGGCCAGCGGCGCGACGATCATCGGAGCGGCCGGATCCGCTTCCGTGATGCGGCTGCAGAATTTCCTGCGCCGCAACGGACAGCCGCACCACGTGGTCACCGGCGACGAAGATCCCGCCGCGGCCGCGCTGCTGGTGCAGTACGGCGCCGCGTCGGCGGAAGCGGTGGCCGTTTGCCCCGACGGCACGGTGCTGATCGATCCGACCGAGACGGCGCTCGCGACCGCGCTCGGCATGATCGACGACCGCGTTTGCGAGGCGGTGCTCGACGTGCTCGTCGTCGGCGCCGGCCCAGCGGGCCTGTCGACGGCCGTCTACGCGGCCTCCGAAGGCCTGCAGGTGGCGGTGATCGATTGCCGTTCGTTCGGCGGCCAGGCCGGCGCGAGCGCGCGCATCGAGAACTACCTCGGCTTTCCGACCGGCATCTCCGGCCAGGCCCTGGCCGGCCGCGCGTTCATGCAGGCGCAGAAATTCGGCGCGAAGATGATCATCCCCGCCGAAGCGATGGCGCTCGATTGCTCGCGCGCCGAGACCGACGGCGTCTTCGCCGTCCGGCTCGCCGACGGCCGCACGCTGCGCAGCCGCGCGCTGGTCATCGCCAGCGGCGCGCGCTACCGCCGGCCCGACCTGCCGTGCATCGCGGCCTATGAAGGCCGCGGCGTCTGGTACTGGGCGTCGGCGCTGGAGGCGAAGGCGTGCGCGCGATCCGAGGCCGTGCTGGTGGGCGGCGGCAATTCGGCGGGGCAGGCGGCGGTGTTCCTGTCGGCGCACGCGGCCAAGGTGCACATGCTGATCCGCGGCGAGGGGCTGGCGGCCAGCATGTCGCGCTACCTGATCGACCGCATCAAGGCGACCCCGAACATCCAGCTGTGGACGCGCACGCAGCTGACCGGGCTGCACGGCGAGCCGGGCGGCCTGCAGACGGTGCGATGGTGCACCGGCGCCGAACGTACGCCGCACGAATGCGCGTCGCGCAACGTCTTCCTGTTCGTCGGCGCCGATCCGGAGACGCGCTGGCTCGAAGGGTGCGGCGTCGCCGTCGATGCGACCGGCTTCGTGCGCACCGGCCTGGACGCCGCCGCCGACCGGCGCCCCGCCGCGCGCGTGCCCGATCCGTTCGAGACCAGCGTGCGCGGCGCGTTTGCGGTCGGCGACGTGCGCGCCGGCTCGGTCAAGCGCGTCGGCGGCGCGATCGGCGACGGCGCGGCGGTGGTCGCGCTGATCCATCGGCACCTCGAGGCGCTGGGCGCGGAGGCCGCCGCGCGGACGCGCTAAGACCACGCCCGGCGGGTCGGTGCGGGGCTTCGCGATACTGCGCCGGCGCGCCGGCGCGCCGCGGCGACGCGGCGGACCCCATTCATCACCTCGACAGGATTCCAGCCATGACCGATTCCCCCCGCACTTTCAAGATCGCCGGCCAGCTCGAGGTCAACCGCCTCGGCTACGGGGCGATGCGCATCACCGGCAAAGGCGTCTGGGGGCCGCCGGCCGACCGCCAGGAATCGCTGCGCACGCTGCGCCGGTTGCCCGAGCTGGGCATCGATTTCATCGACACCGCGAATTCCTACGGCCCCGAAGTCTCCGAAGAACTGATCAAGGAGGCGCTGCATCTTTACAGCAACGTCGTCGTCGCGACCAAGGCCGGCCTGGTGCGCGGCGGCCCCGACATCTGGACGCCGTGCGGCGACCCGAGCCATCTCGTCAACGAAGCCCACGCCAGCCGCGAGCGCCTGGGCGTCGAGCAGATCGCGCTGTGGCAGCTGCACCGCATCGATCCGAAGGTGCCGCGCGACGAGCAGTTCGGCGCGGTCAAGCAGCTGCTCGACGACGGCGTGATCGTGCATGCGGGCCTCAGCGAGGTGTCGGTCGAAGAGATCCGGGCCGCGTCGAAGTTCTTCCCCGTCGCCACCGTGCAGAACCGCTACAACTTCGTCGATCGCGGCAGCGAGGAGGTGCTCGCGCATTGCGAGGCCAACGGCATCGGCTTCATTCCGTGGTACCCGCTGGGCGCGGGCGAACTGGCGCGCGCGGGTTCGAAGCTCGACGACATCGCCCGGGCGCACGGCGCGACGCCCGGACAGATCGCCGTCGCCTGGCTGCTGCGGCGTAGCCCGGTCATCCTCCCGATCCCGGGCACGTCCAAGGTCGCTCATCTGGAAGAGAACGTGAAGGCGGCCGGCATCGCGCTGACGGACGACGAGTTCGCGGCGCTGGACGGGGCGGGCCGAGGCGGGCGCTGACCGAGGCGGCTGCCCGCGAACGGCCATCCTGTTTTGGAATCGCGGCCGGGATTGAACGCTTCGGCATCTCGACCATGGCGTCGCACGAGCTGCCGATCGCTTCGCATTCCTGGTCAATGCTTCGCCATGCATTGGGGTTGCTCCGGAGACGTTCCGACAATATGGATGCCTCCCGAATCCACCCGAACGAGAAAGATCCTCCGTGCGCGACGACCCTACGATCACCAGCGGCGCCCTGGGCGCCCCGACCTCGCCCGCCGACACGAGCCCGACGCCGGCTTCCGCTGCGGCCGACCCCAAATATCTGAACGCCAAGCGATTCGAGGATCGCTGCCAGCATCTTTGGGAGCTCGCGGCGTTGCCCAAGGGCCAGGCGCAGCAGCGCTCGCAGGTGCGCAAGGTCCGCAGGCACGGCGCGGCGGGAGACGCGGCCGGCATCGGACGGGTGATGCGGACGGTGCCCCGGCCAGACATCTTCCTGACCTGGCGCGAGGACAAGCCCGATGCCCTGGTCTCCACCATCCGCGCGCGCCAGGCTACGGCGTTGACCGCGATGACCGGCCCGCTCGACGACGCCGGCTTCGTGAAGGCTTTGCGCGCGGTCGTGGCGGAGGGCGGCGTCGCCGAAATCGACGCCGTCTGCGGCTCTCACGAGGGGTTGAACGAGACGCTCGCAGATGTCGCCGCCGGCAGGCTGCGTTGCGGCGCCGACGTCAAGGCGCGGTTGTTCGAGCGGGCCGTCGTGGAGGCCCGTCCGAGCGAGCGCCTGCGGTCGGGTTCGACCCTGCTGCACTGCCTGGCCAACGACGCCGGCGAGGATGGCGCATGGCTGATCGATCATGCCCTGCGGGCCCCGTCGGCGGACGTGAACGCGACCGACGCCGATGGCCGCTCGGCGGTGGCCGATGCGCTGAGGATGAACAACGAACCGGCGTTGGAGGCGATGCTTCGGCATGGAAGCCTGAAGTTGGAGACGCTGGAGAACGCGCGCGATTTCAGGGTGGATTTCCCGCTGACCCACAGGATCCGTCGACTGCTCGCCCAAGCCAGGAACCGGCCCTGGCATGTCACCGGACGAGCCACCGTCGCCATGGCCCCGCGGCCGGCCGCGGAAGGCGCGGCGCCCGCCTTCGGCTGGCTGCGCGGGGCCGGGGATCGGCTCGAAAAGACCGTCGACCTGGACGGCAACGTGGATGCGCAGGCCCTGACGGCGCTGGTGGAAGGGACCGAGCCGGACGAACGACCCACCCTGTTCCTGTTGGCCATGGATCGATTCTCGTCGCCGGCTGTCATCGAGGGCATCCTTCCCGCCATTGCTTCCCACTTGAAACCCGGGCCCGCGCTCGACGACGCGTTGGACGAGGTGTGCGTCGCCCATCGCAAACACCTCGACGCGGCCGATGGCGGCCCTGACCGGTCGCTTTTGAACGAGAGGGCGGTGCGGCTGCTGATGCAGGCGGGTGCCGATCCGAATGCGGTGCCGGTCGGAGGCGGCCGGTCGATCGTCCACCGCGCGATCGACGCCGGGAACGCCGGCGCGCTGCGGGTGATGTCGGCGATCGATCCGAAGACCGCCGAGCGGGGCTGGGCGAGGGTGGAGTCGGGTACCGGGGAATCGCTGATGGACGCGGCGCTGCGGGTCGGCCACGCCGCCACGATGGATGCGCTGTTCCATGCGCCGGTCACGGACGACGAACTGGATCGGGCGTACCAGACCTTCTCGAGCCGGCCCGTGGGCGGCGGCAAAATGACCGACGCCGAGCGCCTGCTGGATTGCGAGGTCGAAGTGCGCAAAACCGCGAAAAGGGTGGCGGAACTGAAAAAGGCGCAGCCGACCCTGGCGCAGATGAAGACCTGCCGCGCCTGGCTGCAGACGGCGATGGCGACCGTCGAACGCGACCTGCCCAGAATCGCCGGCGAACGATTGAGGGGTTGGATCGAGCAGCTGGGATCGGAGCTGGACGGCGTCACACCGAGACTGGACCGTCAGGTGCGGTCGGCCACCACCTAGGCGGGCGGTTTCGAGATCGCCGGGCCCCGCCGCCGAGCCGCCGCCCGGCGCCGCCGGTTCAGCCCACCGACGCCCCGAACACCGCTTCCGGCGACAGCACCGGCAACAGCACGGACCCCGCCCGGCCGAGCTGCGCGATCAGCTTGGACGCGTCCCCGGAGCCGGTGAGCCCGCGCTCTTCCGACAGCTTCATGTCCGCCACCGGGCCGAGGTCGGAGATGAGCAGGCCGAACCATTGCTCGCCGGCTTTCAGCACGATCGCGTGGCGTTGGGCGGCGCCGGGGCCGGCGTTGACGTCGGCGGAGATGTCGATCAGCGGCAGCGCCATGTTGTTCCAGGTGACGAAGCCGACGTGGCGCTGCGCGAAGCCGCCGCGCCAGACGCGCACGGCCGACGTCACCTCGATGCATTCGACGACCGCGCTCGCCACCAGGCCCAGCAGCTGGCCGCCGATCAGGAACGTCGCGATCTCGGTGCCGCCGGAGACGGGCGGGAACTGCGGCACGCCGTCGGCGAGGTGGCTGGTCGTCGTGCCGCACGGGATCGCGATGATGCCGATCACGGTTTCGTCGTAGCGGTCGGTCGTCTTGAATTCGCGGTAGCCGTTGCCGGCGGTCGCCCCGACGACGAAGCACAGTTCGCCCTGCTTGAGCACGCCCGACCAGGATCGCCCCGGCGCGAGGGCCAGCACGTCGGCGGGCACGGTGACGGGCAGCTCTGCGGTGCGGCTGATCATCGTGCCGTCCCGGCGGCAGAACGCGGCGACCGCCCCCGCCTTCTTCGGCAGCGCGGCCTGCAGCATCGCCTCGAACTGCGGCGTGCTGTCGAACACGAGGCCGACGCCGCCGATCGCGCGTCCGCCGTCGTTCGCGCCGGCGAGGATCGGGGCGGCGTAGACGTAGGTGCCCGCGCCCCCGTACAGCGCGTTGGCCGCGAACGGGGACACCACGTAGCGCATCGGATCGCGCAGCTCCAGGCAATCGGCGACCCAGGCGTCGGTCAGCGCGCGGCCTTCGACGTCCGCGCCGCGGCTGGCCGCGATCACGCGTCCGCGTTGGTCGAACAGCAGGATGTCGGAATAGACGGTGTAGAGGCTGTTGATGTGCGCGAGCGTCTTGCGCGCGATCGCGGCGTCCATCGTCGCGAGCGCCGGGCTCGCGGCCCACCAGCGGCAGTCGTTCGCGCGTTCGTAGAGGTTGCGGTCGAGGATGTCGACCGACAGCCCGGCCAGGAATTCGGCCTCCCCCAGCAGGCCGGACGCGACGGTGGTCAGCAGCTCGGTGGTGGCGCGCTCGAACACGTTCTTGGTCTTGCGGCCGGTCGCCGCGATCTCCTGCAGCAGCGAACGCGAGAACTCGTTCGCGTTGGAAGCCTGGTGGATGCGCCCGTTCCAGACCATCCTGTCGAGGCGGCGCTGCACGTTGCGGGCCTGGACCGGAACGTCGAGCAGGCGCGGCGAGAACACCGTTTCTCCGGAGAACGTGATGTCGGTCGCGGGGGCGCCGTCCTGCTCGAACGCGAGCTCCACGGGCGACAGCGCGATCACCGACCAGCCCGGGCCGGCGTAGCCCTGGTACGGCTGGCCCGCGCGCTGAGCCGCGACGTAGGTCACCCCGGCCAGCCGCATCGCCCGGGCGTCCGCGCGCAGCGGCACCAGCCGCCCCGGCGAAAGCCGGCCGGCGTCGCTGGACAGCACGACGCGCCCCGATGCGTCGACGAACGCCAGCAACTCGTCGTCGGCGGCGAGCCGCTCGAAGATCATCCGCGCTTCGCTGGCGAGGTCGAATTCGAGCGCCAGGACGCCGACGGGGCGGCCGTTGCGCTCGACGCGCCACGCGTAGGTCAGCGCCTGCTGCCCGCCGCAGAAATCGGTCGTCTCCCAGCTTTCGACGAAACCGGAGGCGCTGTTCAGCGCGCGGCCGACGATCGCCGATTTCGAGCGGCCGCCGAAACCTTCGTTGAGCCGCGACAGCACCTGGCCGTCGGGGGCCATCAGCACGATGTCGCCGTAGACCGTGTAGCGGTCCCGGTAGATGCGCAGCCGCTGGCGCAGCGCCTCGAACTTGGCCGGGTCGCCGCCGGCGCACGCCTCGACGATGACGCTGTCGGTGGCCAGGAAGCCGATGTCGGCGGTGCGCTCGAACAGGTTGCGCGTGAGCACGTCGATGGCGATCTGCGCCTGGTGCCCCAGCGCTTCGGCGGCGCGCGTCAGCGATTCTTCCGCCAGGCAGACCAGCAGCTCGCCGGTCAGCGCGGCGAAGCTCCCGCGCACTTCGCCCATGTCGGCCTTGAGGTTGGACAGCTGCGCCAGCAACGCCAGCGTGTCCCAGGTGCTGCTGAGGACGGTGAGCGCTTCGCGGTGGTCGTTCAGCGAGCCCATGTGGCGCGCCAGCGGCGCGACGTCGTCGGGAAATGCGATACCTTTATAGAGGGCCATGAACTGGGGAGGGCGAAAAGGAGAGGCAACGATACCGGCGCCCGCGGCGCTCATGGCATCGCTGGAACCGGATCACGGACGGGCAAATGCCGCTTTTCTCATATCGGCGGCTGCCGCGCGCCCGCGAGCGCATGCGACACGGTTGCTGCGGAGCTCCGTCATGTTAGCGGCGCAGATGTCGATTTTTCGAGGGATTTGGCCGATCGCCGGGGGCAGGGGGGCTGTTCCGCCCGTTGTTCGCGCGCAACATCGGGCGGGCGTTCTTCACGCAGCGCCCGGAGAACCTGCCCGCGGTATCGCCGCACCGTTTGCGTTATCCTATCCTCCCCCATAGGATAAATTCAGGAGCCGGAACATGTCCGCCCATCCGTCCCATCCGGACATCGTCAAGCGGCTCAAGCGCGCCGAGGGCCATTTGCGCAGCATCGTCGCGATGCTGGAGGAGGGGCGCGACTGCCTCGAGATCGCCCAGCAGATGCAGGCCGTCGAAAGCGCGGTCGGCAGCGCGAAGAAGACGCTGGTGCACGATCACATCGACCGCTGTCTGGAGCACGCGGTCGACGGCGCCAGCCCGCGCCGCGCGATCCGCGAGTTCAAGGCCATCGCCAAATATCTCTGAGGCCGCTGCGATGACCGATTTCACGACACTGCTGCAGCACGGCGAGGCGTGGCTGTTCCTTCCGAGCGCGGTGCTGCTCGGCGCGTTGCACGGCCTCGAGCCGGGGCATTCGAAGACGATGATGGCCGCGTTCATCGTCGCGGTGCGCGGCACGCTGGCGCAGGCCGTGCTGCTGGGCCTGGCGGCCGCGGCGTCGCACACCGCGGTCGTGTGGCTGATCGCGCTCGGCGGCCTTTATTTCGGCCGGAATTGGAGCGCCGAGGCGAGCGAGCCGATCCTGCAGATCGCCTCGGCGGCGTTGATCATCGGCGTCGCCGCGTGGATGCTCTGGCGAACCTCACGGCACCAGGCGGCTTGCTTCCACGATCACGGCCGCGGCGCCGGCCATGACCATGACCATGACCATGACCATGACCATGACCATGACCATGACCATGACGAGGCGCACGATCGCGGCACCGGGGTACCCCATGGCCATGCGCATGCCTCGGCCGCCGCGCCGTCGGCGCACGACCGCGCGCACGCCGAGGCGATCGAGCGGCGCTTCGCCGGCCGTGAAGTCACGACCACGCAGATCGTGATGTTCGGCCTCACCGGCGGGCTGATTCCGTGCCCCGCGTCGATCACGGTGCTGCTGCTGTGCCTGCAGCTGAAGCGGATGGCGTTGGGCTTGACGCTGGTGCTGGGCTTCAGCGTGGGGCTCGCGCTGACGATGGTGGCCTCCGGCGTCGTCGCCGCGCTCGGCGTGAAGCACTTGGGCAAACGCTTCGCCGGGTCGGCGCGTTGGGGCGAACTCGCCGCGAAGGCCCCGTATTTCTCCGGCGGCTTGATCCTGCTCGTCGGCCTGTTCGTCGGCTGGCGGGGCGTTCTCGCGCTCGGCGGCGCGTGAGCCCGGCCTGACCCGGGCCTCAGGGCGGCGTTATCGAAAACGGCGTCAAAAATGGACTTGCAGCCCGAGGCTGGATTGCAAGTCGGACACCGCGGTCGTGCCGCGCGTCACCGACACGTCGAGCTGGGTCGAGCTGGAGGTCGAATAGGTGGCCCCGGCATGGACCTGCGCGGTCGGGTTGTCGATGACCTTGCCCGGGCCGAGCTTCTCGCCCGACAGTTCGATGAAGCTGCGCCAGTGCGCCGCCCGCGTCTGATCGACCGTGCTGGCCTGCAGGGTGGTCACGTAATGCTCGAACAGGGTGCCGCCGCCGCGCTGCAATCCCGGCGTGAAGCCGATCTTCAGGTCGTCCGGCCTGTCCCACTGCGCCGTGATGCGCAGCGAACGGCGCACCGATTCGGCGCCCGCCGGCGTCGGGCCGGCGAACAGGTCGGCCTGCGCGTTCCACGCGATCTGCGACAGCAGCGGCGCCGGGATCCGGTCCTGCGTGCCCCAGCGCGCGCCGACCTTGACGTCGGCCGGATTGACCGCGCGCGGCATCACGCGCACGAACGGGTCGCTGCTCGGCGCGTTCGGATCCGGCAGGCCGTCGGCGTGCACCTGGACGTATTGGCCATCGATCACCCGGAACATCGACGGCGAGGAGGCGGACGCGCTGGCGTCGACCCGGATCGGCCGCGGCGCCGTGGCGACGGGCCGCGGTTCGGCGCCGGGCACCACCGGCCGTCGGCTCGGATCGAGCGGATGCATGAGCACCGTCGCCACGGCCGAGTCGACGATGGCGCGCGTGACGGGTTTCGGATTGGGCAGCAGCGTCGCGAACACGGCCTGGTCGACGACGGCGCTGTCGAGCGCTTCGGGTTCGACGGCGGCGAATGCGTCTTCCTGCGCGTGGGCGGCGCCGGCGGCCAAGGCGGCGAGCAGCAGCGCGGCCATCGGCGCGCCTCGCCGCGCCGGCCGGGCGGCGGGGAGATCGGCGGCGGAGGCGGGAGCGTCTCTCATCGGAAGGGCCAAGAATCAGGGAAGGCGGGAGGTGGATCCGCGATTGTCGCGATTGTGGGGCGGCGAGGGGCGCTTGATCGATGCAACAGGCGGGCTATTCGGCGGCGAGTCGGCCGGCCCGCGTGATTTCCACACGCCGCGAAGCGTTTCGAAGGCCGCGGAGGCGATAAGTTCCCCGCGCCCGGGCGGCGCCCAGGCACCTTCCACGCACGTCAGAAGTGCGTGGAAACGCTCAATCCGCCGCTGGCCTGGCGCGGCGCGTTCATGACACCGCACGACACGACGGCGGCGAGCTGCAGCGACCCGGCCGCGAGGAACGCGACGCCGGTGTCGACGTTGACGAACGCTGCGCCGCGCTGGGCCTGCACGACGCGTTCGCCGGCCAGCTCCACGAAGGTGTGCACGCGCGGCGTCCAGGCCTTGCCCAGCGTCAGCGCCATCACCGCGGCCGCGTAGCGCTTGCCGCGGTCGTCGCGGTCGCGGAAGACGCCGGGCATCAGGCCGAGCGTCATGTCGCGCGGCAGCGTCCACTCGGCCGTCGCGCGCAGCGATGGCCGGAAGTCGCGGCCGCGGAAGGCTGGCGCGCCGTTGCCGGTCTCGACGTTCGCGAGCCACGCCACGCCCGGCAGCCAGCCGGCGTCGCCGCCGCGCACGCGCCATTTCGCGCCGAACGAGACGTCGGTGAAGCCGTGCAGCCGACGCATCGAATCGGCGGCCGATCCGAACGCGGCCGGCTCCGGCGGCCGGTCGCCCTGCTCGCGCAGCTCGATCGATTTGCCGATGCCGACGCGCAGCACCGTGGGCATCGACAGAGGGCGGTCGGCATCGCGGTCGCCCGGGCGCCGCGCCGTCGGCAGCGCGATGTCGCTGCGCCAGCGGCCCGCGTCGACGACGTCGACCGATTCGAACACCTCGAGCGGCGGCGCGGACGCGGCGCGCGAGGTCGGCGCGAAGGCCGGCAGCAGCGCGGCGGCGACGTGGAACGGCGTGAATCTGCGCATGGCGGAAGGCGGATCGAAAGGGTCGAACGGCAGGGACGTTGTCGGCCGGGCCGACGCGCACGCCGATGACCCATCGTCGCCGACGCCGCCGTCCCGAGGCGGGAGGACCCGATCTTGCGGCTTCGGCCGCGAAGCGATCGCGGCATGAGCCGCCGCTTCACCCCGCAGATCGGGCCGCCTCGGCTTCCGGCACGCGCGTCGCGCGTTCAGGCGCAGCCCTTTTCGGGCACGGGCACGAACCAGCCGCCGTCGGCGGCGATCAGCTCGTCGGCCGCGGACGGCCCCCAGGTGCCGGGCTTGTACGGAATCGCCCGCGGCGCCCGCGCGAGCACGCCGTCGACGATCGCCCAGGCGGCCTCGACCGCTTCGAGGCTGGTGAACAGCGACCCGTCGCCGGCCATCGCGTCGCCGAGCAGGCGGTCGTACGGCGCTTCCTCGCCGCTCAGGTCTTCGCAGGCGTAGAGCTCGCGCTGCTCGCCGACGAAACGTTTGCCGACCTGCTTGACGCGCGCCGCGAGCGCGATCGACGACGTCGGCTGCAGCCGCAGCCGCAGGTAGTTCGGCCGGCCGCCGGCGGCCCCCGAATCCTCGAACAACGCCTGCGCCGGCGGTTTGAATTGGATCAGCACCTCGACGGTCGTGTTGGGCAGCGATTTGCCCGCCCGCAGGTAGAACGGCACGCCCCGCCAGCGCGGCGTGTCGACGCGCAGCCGCACCGCGACGAAAGTCTCCACGTCGGAGCCGGGCGCGACGTCCTTCTCGTCGCGATAGCCCTCGTACTGGCCGCGCACCATGTCCGCGGGCGTCAGCGGCCTCACGGCCTTGAACACCGCCGCCTTCGCCGCCTGCAGGTCGGCGAAGCCGCGCGACTTGGGCGGCTCCATCGCGAGCAGCGCGAGGATCTGGAACAAGTGATTCTCGACCACGTCGCGCAGCGCGCCCACCGTTTCGTAGAACGAGCCCCGCGCGCCGACGCCGAAGTCTTCCGACATCGTCATCTGCACGCTGGCCACGTGATCGCCGCACCACAGCGGATCGAGGAAAGAGTTCGCGAAGCGGAGATACAGGAGGTTCATGATCGCCTCCTTGCCGAGATAGTGGTCGATGCGGAAGATTGCCTCTTCAGGGAACGCCGAGCGGGCGACCCCGTCGAGCGCCTTCGCCGACGCGAGGTCGCGGCCGAAGGGCTTCTCGACGATCAGGCGCGCGCCCTCGGCCAGGCCGGCCTGCCCCAGGCCGCGGATCACCGTTTCGAAAAGCTCGGGCGGCACCGCGAGGTAGTGCGCCGGGCGCTCCGCCCCGTCCAGCGCCTTTTTCAGCGCGGCGAAGGTCTCGGGCTTCTTGTAGTCGCCGCTGACGTACGAGAGCGCCGACAGCAGCTTGTCGAGCGCGGCGGGGTCGTCGATGCCGCCCTCCTTCTCGAGGCTTTCCCGCACGCGCTGGCGCGCCTGCGCGTCGCTCAGCGCCGAGCCGGACACGCCGACCACGCGCGCAACCAGCTCGCCGCGCCGCGCCATCGCGTACAGCGCCGGGAAGATCTTCTTGCGCGCGAGGTCGCCCGTGAAGCCGAACAGCACGAGGGCGTCGGACGGCAGGCCGGAGGAGGAAGGGCTGGCGGCGTCGTTCATCGCTGTTCAGGCTTTCTTCTCGGCGTGGCCGCCGAATTCGTGGCGCATCGCCGACAGGATCTGGTTGGCGAAAGTCGCCTCGCCGCGCGAGCCGAAGCGGTCGTACAGCGCCGCGCTCAGCACGTGCGCCGGCACGGCTTCGTCGATCGCCGCCTGGATCGTCCAGCGGCCCTCGCCGGAATCGGAGACCTGGCCCGCGAAGCCTTCGAGATGGGGGTCGGCGAGCAGCGCCTTGGCGGTCAGGTCGAGCAGCCACGAGCCGACCACGCTGCCGCGGCGCCAGACTTCGGCGATCTCCGGCAGGTCGAATTCGTATTGGTAGAACTCGGGCTCGCGCAGCGGCGTCGTCTCGGCGTCGTGCACCTGCGCCCGCTTGCCGATGCCGGCGTGGCGCAGGATGTTGAAGCCCTCGGCGAACGCGGCCATCATGCCGTATTCGATGCCGTTGTGGATCATCTTGACGAAGTGGCCGGCGCCGTTCGGGCCGCAATGCAGGAAGCCCTGTTCGGCGTTCGACGGCGCGCCGTCGCGGCCGGGCGTGCGCGCGGCCGTGCCCAGGCCGGGGGCCAGCGCGGCGAACAGCGGGGCGAGGCGGTCGAAGATCGGCCGCTGCGCGCCGACCATCAGGCAATAGCCGCGGTCCTGGCCGGCGATGCCGCCGCTGGTGCCGCAATCGACGTAGTGGAATCCGGCGTCCGCCAGCTTCTTGGCGCGCCGGATGTCGTCGCGGTAATAGGAATTGCCGCCGTCGATGACGACATCGCCGGGGTCCAGATGGCGGATCAGCTCGTCCAGCACGCCGTCGACCACCCCGGCCGGCACCATCATCCAGACGGCGCGCGGCGTCGACATCTTCGAAGCCAGCTCCGCGAGCGTGGCGGCGCCGGTGGCGCCCTCCGCCACCATCTTCGCGACCGCGTCCGGGTGCGAATCCTGCACGACGCACGCATGGCCCCGGCTCATCAAGCGCCGCGCCATCGCCGCGCCCATCCGGCCCAATCCGATCATCCCGAGTTGCACAGTCGCCTTTCGAAAGGTTGAGGGCGCAGACACCATCGCAACCCCCGCGCGCGGCCGAGTTGCCGACGGTGCGGCGGCCGTGGGAGCCCTGCAAGCGCCGTGCCCGCCGCTGCGCGCGGCGTCCGGGAAACGCCTGGAGCGCAGGAAGGGCGCGAGCCGTCGCGGGTGCGCGGTTTGCCGCCGGAGCCGCCATGGAGCGCAACGAGATGAACCTGCAAAAGTTGAAGGACACCGCCGCCCGGATGCTTGCGGACGACAAAGGCTTGCTCGCGATGGACGAGAGCAACCCGACCGCCGACAAGCGCTTCGCCGCCTTGGGCATCCCGCAGACGGCGGAGATGCGGCGCGCCTACCGCGACCTGATCGTCAACGCGAAGGGCCTGGGCGACGCGATCGGGGGCGCGATCCTCTATGACGAGACCATCCGCCAGACCGCTCACGACGGCACGCCGTTCGCGCAGGCGCTCGAGCGCGCCGGGATCGTGCCCGGCATCAAGGTCGACGCCGGCGCGAAGCCGCTCGCGGGCCACGGCGGCGAGCTGGTGACCGAAGGGCTCGATGGCTTGCGCGGGCGTCTCGCCGAATATGCGGGAATGGGCGTGCGCTTCGCGAAGTGGCGCGCGGTGATCGCGATCGACGATGCAATGGATGCGCCGTCGCGCGGTTGCCTGGAAGCCAACGCGCATGCGCTCGCGCGTTACGCGGCGCTGTGCCAGGAAGCGGGCATCGTGCCGATCGTGGAGCCGGAGGTGCTGATGGACGGCGCGCACACGCTGCAGCGCTGCAGCGACGTCACTGAACGCGCGCTGCGTGCCCTGTTCGACCAATTGCGCACGCAGCGCGTCCGGCTCGAAGGCACCCTGCTGAAGCCGAACATGATCGTGCCGGGCTTGCGGTGCGCGACGCAGGAACCGGCCGACGAAGTCGCCGATGCCACCGTCGAGTGCTTCCGCCGCGCCGTGCCCGCCGCGGTGGCGGGCATCGCTTTCCTGTCCGGCGGGCAATCGGCGGCGGACGCGTCGGCGCGGCTGAACGCGATGAACCTGCGCCACCGCGGTGCGCTGCCGTGGCCGGTCGCGTTTTCGTTCGCGCGCGCGATCCAAGATCCGGCGATGAAGGCGTGGGGCGGCAGGAACGAAAATGTCGCCGTGGCGCAGAAGGCGTTGGTCGAGCGCGCGCATCTGAACCGGCTGGCGCGGCGCGGGGAATACACCGCGGCGATGGAAGCCTGACCGGTGTGGGGCCACGGCTTGCGGCGGTGTCGGGCGGACTGCACGCCGCGAGGGAGGGATCGCCGGCGATCGACATCGATGGAGTCCGACCTAGTCCAATTAATGGGAATCAATCGCATTTAGATTATGATGTTCGCCTTGACGCCCGGCTTGAATCGATCCGATGAGCACGCCCTTCCTTTTGCCCGAATCGCTGCGTGCGCCGCCCCGGCAAAGGCTTCGTCCACGCACGTGCGCGCCGCAGCGGACGAACCGGCGGTTCCCGGCGTCGTCCGGCTTCCATCGGCTCGACGATGCGCCGCCCGTGGCCGTTCGCGAGGCGCGTTTCCAAGCCGATCCTGACGAAATGAAGCGCTCGCCGGCTCCGGATCGGTGGGCATGAACGGCCCGTCGACCGCCGGGGATCCCGGCCGCGCCCGTTGGCTCAAGACCCTGCACCACTGGCACTGGATCAGCTCGGCGATCTCGCTGGCGGGCATGGTGGTGTTCGCGGCCACGGGCCTGACGCTGAACCACGCGACGCAGATCGAGGCCCACCCGACGGTGATCGACCGCAAGGCGCGGGTGCCCGCGGCGCTGCTCGCCGGGCATGCGCCGGCCAACGATCCCGAGGGCGGCGCCAAACGCAACGCGCCGCTGCCCGCGGACCTCGCCGAATGGGTCGGCACCGCCTTGCAAGTCGACGTCCGCGGACGCGACGCGGAGTGGTCCGCCGACGAAATCGACGTCTCGATGCCTCGGCCCGGCGGCGACGCGTGGCTGCGCATCGATCGCGCCGGCGGCGAGGCGGAATTCGAAGACACCGACCGCGGCTGGGTCTCGTACCTCAACGACCTGCACAAGGGCCGCCACGCCGGCGCCGCCTGGAGCTGGTTCATCGACGCCTTCGCCTTCGCCTGCCTGGTGTTTTCGGTCACCGGCTTGTTCATCCTGAAGCTGCACGCCGCGCATCGGCCGACGACCTGGCCGCTGGTCGGCCTGGGCGTCGCGTTGCCCGCGCTGATCGCCCTCCTTTCCATCCACTGACCTCGTCTCCGGGAAGCTTCCCATGTTCATCCGCCATTCGCTCGCCGTGGCCACCGCCGCGGCCGTCGCCGGCCCCGCCGCGGCCGGCGAGCTCCTGCTCAAGATCGACCTGCCGCGCATGAGCGTGGCCGAATACCATCGGCCCTACGTCGCCGCGTGGATCGAGAAGGCCGGCGACCAGTCCTTCGCCGGCAACCTCGCGGTCTGGTACGACATCAAGAAGCGCGACGACGGCGGCCGGAAGTGGCTCAAGGAAATGCGCCAGTGGTGGCGCAAGGGCGGCCGCGAGCTGTCGGCGCCCGACGGCGTCACGGGCGCGACCCGGCCGGCCGGCGAGCATGCGCTGAACCTGCTGGAATCCAGGTCCGTGGCCGGACTCGCGCCGGGCAGGTACGAGGTCGTCGTCGAAGCGGCGCGCGAGAACGGCGGCCGCGAAGTGCTGCGGGTGCCGTTCGACTGGCCGGTCGCGAAGCCGCAGGCCGCCGCCGCGCACGGCGACGGCGAGCTCGCCGCGTTGACGCTCGAGGCCCGGCCATGAGCGGCGCCCGGGGCGCC
>JBEVLR010000336.1:0-4877 GCA_040509075.1 Burkholderiaceae bacterium
CGTCGCCGGCGACCTGCGCCAGCGACTGCACGCGCTCGATCAGCTGGCTTTCGCCGGCCATCGCCGGCGCCGACGGGGCCGGATGCGCCGCGGCGACCGCCTGGGCATCGGCCGGCGACGGCGAATCGCCGCGGCCCATCACGGCCTCGAGACGGCCGGAGCCGGCGTCGAAACGGAACAGCGATTTCGCGAGCAGCGGCTGCACGCCGAGCAGGTCGATCAGGAAGCCGAACGCCCCGACGTTCGCGGCGAGCCGGCCGACGGCCGGCTCGGACAGCGCGCGCGATCCGGCGTGGTCGGCCTCGTCGGGGTCGCGCCCCTGCGCCAGCGCGGCGTCGACCTCGTCGCGCATGTGCACGACGGCCTGGCCGGCCTGGTCGAGCCCCAGCACGGACAACACGCCGCGCATCGCCGACAGCTTGGCCGGCACGGGCACCAGCAGCTCGCGGTCGGCGGGATTGCGGCTGAACTTGTCGAGCTGCAGTTCCACTTCGGCGAGCGACGACCGCAGCTCCTGCACGACGCTGCCCATCGTCTGGCGATCGGACGCGCGCCGATAGAGATCCTCCATCCACGACTCGATGGGCCCCGGCGCGCGGCCGTGGCGCGCGAGGTCGATGCGCTCGGCGAGCTGGTGGATGCGGGTGCCGAAAGACGCGTCGGCGATGTCGGCGTCGTCGAAGGCGGCGTCCAGGCACAGCAGGCCGGTGGCGACCTCCATCGCGAGCGCCGGCGACGGCGCGGCGGAAGCGTCTGCGATCTGCGCCACCGCGGCATCGAGCGCACGCGCCAGCTGATCTCCTTCGGGATGCAGCTTGCGCACCGAATCGGCGACCTGGCTCACCTGCTCGCGCAGGCTCGGCCCGAGGCCGGCCTGGCCGGCGGTCGCCGCCGACCACGATTCCTTCAGCGCCTCGACGCGGCGGCGCGCGAGCGGGATCATCGCAGGATCGTAACGGCCGAGCGCTTCCTGCTCGTAGTCGACCACTTCCTGGCCTTCGAGCCCGAACGCGCGGCGCACCGCGGTCAGGCGCGGCGCGGAGGCCTCGTCGCCCGGTTTCGCGCGGGCGCAGAAAAACAGCAGGTCCTGGGTCAGGCGATCGGACACGTCGAACTGCCCGCGTTCGGCCAGGCGCACCTGGGCCAGCAGCCGCGAGGTCAGGCGCTTGCTGTAGACGTCGGCTTCCAGGCGCCCCTGCGCCTGGGCTTCGAACAACCCCGCGGCGACCGACCACAGGCCGGCGAGCTTGCCCGTGTCCTGGCCCGCGGCGCCGACGGCCAGGCCGGCGAAAAGCTGGCTCATCCGCGTCGCCGCCGGCCCGACCGGCCCGCGCAGGAGCGCGAGCATGCACTGCTCCATGAGGCTGCGGGTGTCCACGTCCGGCTTCAAGGCGGGGCCGCCGGAAGCGCCGGACGCCATGCCCAGCTCCTGCTCATGCAGCGCGAGCTGCGCGCCGTGCCGATGCGGATCGGCCTGCCACAGGTCGGCGGGATGGATGCGGTCGGCGCCCGCCAGCGCCTGGACGTCGCGGTATTGCGGAAACAACGCCAGCGGGGAAACTTCCTTGCCGGACAAGCGCCGGCGCAGGAAGTCGAGCAGCGCGAACGATGCCCGTTCGATCGTCGAGACGGCGTCGCCGCCGAGCGGGCGCGCCCGCCGCGCGAGCTGCTGCACCGCCTGCTCGCACGCAAGAAGCATGCGCGCGCCTTCGACCTGCCCGACCATGTCCAAGGCGCCGGCGCCCTGGTGGAACAGCGCGCGCGCCTGCTGCAGCGGCGCGAGCGAGGCGGCGTCCGTCTCGGCGTTCGCGGGCACGGATTCGAGGTCGCGCACTTGCTTGCGCAACGCCTTGTGCGCGTTCTCGAGGGTGCGCCGAAGCTCGTCGACGACCCAAGCCAATGCGCTCAGATCCTCCGGCACGGCATGCGCTACTTGTTCACTCAACGTCATCTCCAGCGCGCGCCCTCGGCGAGGACGCGCAAATGGTCAGCCACCATCATCGACAACCGAAAACCTGCCGGGCTGCAGGTTCCCGCAAGGAAAAGGAGCGCCGACCATCGCGGGCGCGAGACCCGACCGCGCCCGGCGCGTCGGCATCGGCGCACCGGGGGAACGCGGATGGCCGTGACCGGCCCGCCCCCTCGATGGACGGCGGCGAGGCCGCCCGGCAGCGCCCATCAGCCGATCTTGAACCGGGACACGGACTGGCGCAACTCCTCCGCGGTGCGCGACAGCTCGCGCACGATCTGGGCGGTGGAACGCGTGCCGTCGCCGGTCTGCTCCGTCACGGCAAAGATGTGCTGGATGTTGGAGGCGACGACGTTGGCCGACTGCGCTTCGCTCTGCGCCTGCGTGGAGATGTCCTCGACGAGCGTGGACAACTCGCGCGTCACGCGGTCGATGTCGATCAGCGCCGCGCCGGCCGCGTCGGACAGTTGCGCTCCCTGCACCACGCCCTGCGTGGAACGCTCCATGGCGGCCACCGCATCGCCGGTGTCGGTCTGGATGGCCTTCACCAGCGCCGCGATCTGGCGCGTGGCGTCGCCGGAGCGTTCGGCCAGCCGCTGCACTTCTTCCGCGACGACCGAGAACCCGCGGCCCGCGTCGCCGGCCGAGGCGGCCTGGATGGCGGCATTGAGCGCCAGCACGTTCGTCTGTTCGGTGATGTCCGAAATCAGTTCGGTGATTTCACCGATCTCCTGCGACGATTCGCCAAGCCGCTTGATCCGCTTCGAGGTTTCCTGGATCTGGTCGCGGATCGAATTCATGCCTTCGATGGCGTCCTGCACCGCGCGGCGGCCGGCCTGGGTCACGTTCAGCGACTGCTGGGCGGCGGCCACGGTCTCTTGGGCGCGCGACGAGACTTCATTGATTCGGGACGCCATCTGCAGCACCGACTCGCCGGTCTCGCGGATTTCGTGCAGTTGTTCCGTGGAGGCGGCGAGCAGCTCCGTCGACGTCGCCTCGACCTGGCTCGTGGTCTCGGTCACGCGGCCGGCGGTGCCCTGCACCTGCGCGACCAGCGTGCGCAGCTCTTCCACGGTGTAGTTCACCGAGTCGGCGATAGCGCCGGTGATGTCTTCCGTCACCGTCGCCTGTTGGGTCAGATCGCCCTCGGCGACCGACTGCAATTCGTTCATCAGCCGCAGGATGGCGGCCTGGTTCGCTTCGTTGACGCGCTGCGATTCGCGCTGGCGGCTGTCGGAGGCGACGCGCTGTTCGTCGGCCTGCAGCGCGCGTTGGCGCTGGCCGTGGATGAACAACTGCAGCAGCCCCCAGCCGCCGAACAGCATCAGCAGCGAGGCCAGGCCCGTCGCCAGCACGAAAGCCGTCGGCACGCCGCCGACCTGGGTCAGGCGGCTCTGCACCGCCTCGAGGCCTTTTCGCAGCGGTTCGCTGTCGGACACGATCGACGATTGCGCCTCGCGGGCGGCGACCAGGCCCTGCAGGTTGGCCAGGATCGCGCTCGACTGGCTGCGCGTCTGCTCGTATTGCGAAATCAGCTGCTCGAGGCGCTCGCGCGTGGCGGGCTCCTTCGTGCCGGGCAGGCGCAGGTCAGCGTTGCCCTGCAGCAGGCCGTCGGCGATCTCGCGGAAGGTGTTCAAGTCCTTGCCGAGCAGGAACACGGCCTCCGGGCTCACGCCTTCGTACGTCAGGAACTCGTTCGCGCTCTTGCCGATGCGCTGCGTCAGCATGACGAGCTGGCCGACCGCCGAGATCTCCGCCGCGGAGGCGCCGCTCTGCAGCTTCAACGACGACACGGTCTCGGCCGTCTCGAGCAGGTCGGACGATTCGCGGTTGATCGCGCGCAGCGCCTGGCCCACCTGGGTCAGCGTCTTCTGCTGCGCGAGGACGATGTTGGAATTCTTCTCGGCGCGGTCGACCAGCTTGACCAGCGGCTCGATCGTGTCCTGCGCCTCGTCGGGCACCGCGGAAAGCATCGCGCTGCCGTTGTGCAGCCCGCGCACGTCCTCGGCCAGCACCTGGCCGCTCTCCTTGACCTCGGGGAAGGCCGCGGGGCTGCCGATCATCGCCTGCGACACCGACTTCGCGAGCCGCTGCGACTGCATCAGCGCGGTGCCCGTGGCGGCCACCTGCTTCGCATGCGTGTCGGCGGCGCGGAACGCGGAGAAGCCGACGACGATCAGGCCGATCAGGCCGAGCACGAACATGCCCAGCACGACGCGCTGCTGGTAGCCGAGCGAGCGCCGGCCGATCAGCGGGATCTGCGTGCTGTCTTCGTCGCTGAGACGCAGCTCGGTGGGCGTCGGTTCGCCGTCGAGCAAGCGCGTGGACGCCGGATCGACGGCATCGGGAACCAGCGTCGATTCCGCGACGGCGGCGTCGGATTCGTCCAGCGGCAGGTCGATCGACAGGCCTTCCGTGTGGCCCATGTGGCCGTCTTCCTCCTGGCCCGGGCCCTGGCCGTCGAGCGGGAACGCGGACTCTCCCATCGCCGCCACGTCGAGATCCGGCGCGGGCATCGCGGCGCCCCCGCCCAACGAATGCGTGTCGTGGCCCGAAGGGGTGTGATCGTCGGAGAGATCGACGTCCGCCAGCGCCACGTCGGCGTCGTCCGCATGCGCGTCCGCGCGCGGGACGGAACCGGCGTTGGGAGCAGGCGGGTAGACGTTCTCGAGGTCGCCCTCGGGTTGGGCACCGTGCTTCAGCATGCTGCCGTTGTTCTGGTCTGACAAGTTCATCTCGCCCTCTTCACGCTAGATTTCAGTTCCCGTATCCGACCACGCCGCGCCGCACGCCCTCCTGCGGGGCGCGCGACCGGATGAGTTTCAGCCCGTCTCGTCGAGGTACTCGCCGTCGACCGACAGCGCCCCCAGATCGATTTCCTGCCTCGACGCGCCCTGCGCATCTTTCC
>JBEVLR010000337.1:0-8867 GCA_040509075.1 Burkholderiaceae bacterium
GCGCCCTGTGGTTCACGTCTCCCTTTTCTTATTTTTTCTGTGGTCGGGCGGGGGGGGGGGGGGCCGCGCGCACCCTGGGCGTCTCCCTGCCGGCCCCCGCGGGGTGGCCCGGGCCCCGCCGCGGTGGGCTCGACCGCTTCCGGCATCACGCCGGATGGGCGTGGCAGGAGGCGGGGCAAGGCCGTCGCGACGACATGAAACGGTAGGGCTTGAGAAAGATCGCCGGAACCGCGCGCCGGAGCCCGGATGACGGGCGCAGGACGCGGGGGGCGCAACCTTCGGTCGGTGCGGCGCTGCTGCTCGTCAGAGCGGGGCGCCTGGAAACACTGCCGAGGCTCGATTATAGATGGCCGTCGAGGAAAGACGTCAACTGCGACTTCGACAGCGCGCCGACCTTGGTCGCCGCGAGTTGCCCGTCCTTGAACAGCATCAGCGTCGGGATGCCGCGGATGCCGAATTTCGCCGGCACGTCGCGGTTGTCGTCGACGTTGAGTTTGGCGATCTGGAGGCGGTCGCCGTAGTCCTTGGCCACCTCTTCGAGGATCGGGGCGATGGCCTTGCACGGGCCGCACCATTCCGCCCAGTAGTCGACGAGGACCGGGACGCCGGACTTCAGGACGTCGTTCTCGAAAGAGGCGTCGGAGATGTTCTTGATTGCTTCGCTGCTCACTGGGCTACCCTCCGGCCTGTGCGGCCTACGGTGCGAGCGCCCACGGATGGCCGGGCGGCGCTCATGCGGATTCCTCGATGCGTCCGCCGACGGCGCCGTCGAATGGCGACCGCTGCGTCTCGGACGAAAAGATTCTGACACATCCCCCTCGACCCGGCCGCGCGCGAGGGATCCGCCCGGGACGATGCGCGGGCCCGCCGGCCGCTCCGGGAGCGGCGGATCGCGGCGCCCGGCACGGAAGGGTTCGGCGAACGTCGCCTGCCGTCGGCGAAGAGGTGACAAAGGCCGCATTCCGGCCTCGGATCCTGCTTGCGGGAGGAAGCCCGGAGTCCGAAGAGCAGTGGAGCTGAAGCGCGAATTGCGTGCCGAAACGGGCGCTCTTCCGCGCGCCGCGCGTGCCGGCGGCGCGTTCCAATCGGAACGATCCTTTCGCCACCGCCATGGTCGCCCACCTTTCTCCTCCCGCCGCCCCGGTCGCCGGCGGCGCGTCGCCGAACCGGGCGGTGCGCACGCTCGGCCCCTACCAGCTGCTGCGCTTGCTCGGCAAGAGCGCGCAGACGATGCTGTGGTTGGCTCAGGAGACGCGCGGGGATGTCGAAGTGATGCTGGCGCTGCCGCGCGCCCAGCCGGCCGACGCCGACGCGCTCGGCGCATGGATGGCGCGCGTGCGCCGTTCGATGCGGCTGAAGCACCCGAAGATCGCGCCGCCGCTGGACGTCGCCGAGCATGAGCGCTGGCCCTACGCGGTCTACGAACGCGGCGCGTTCGTGACCTGGGCCGAGCGGCTGAACGGCAAGGGTCTGCCGGCGCAGGAATTGACCGGATGGAGCGTGCAGGTGCTGCAAGGCCTGGCGTTCGCGCACGAGGCCGGCGCGGCGCACCGCGATCTGCAGCTCTATTCGCTGCTCGTCGACGACGGCGCCAACGTGCGGCTGCTGGGGCTGGACATCGTCGATGCACAGGCGTTCGCGCAGTTGCGCGTCGACAACGGCGACGGCCACGAAGCGGCGATGGACGAACGCCGCCTGCAGCGCCAAGGCGCCGAGATCGACGTGCTCGCGTTCGGGCTGCTGATGCACCAGGCGCTGACCGGCGCGCCGCCGCTGGACGAGCCCGATCTCGCGCGCGTCGTCGGCCGCTTGCCGCCGTTCGGCCACGACATGGTGCGCCTGCCGTGGACGCATCCGCTGCCGATCCCCGAACCGCTGCGCGCGATCGTCAACCGCGCCACCGACCGGCAGGAACGCCAGCGGTACCGCAACGCGCGGACGTTCGAACGGGCGCTCGAAGGTTGGCTCCAGGCCAGCAGCGACCAGGACGCCGGCCCGATCACGCTGCTGCTGGGCCGGATGCGCGGCGTCGGCCTGCTGCCGGCCATGCCCGGCGGCGCCGACCGCGCCGCGCGCCTGGCGCTGATGGCCGACGGCCACACCAGCGAGCTCTCGGAAGTGGTGCTCCAAGACTTCGCGCTCGCGTTCGAGATCATCCGCGGCGTCAACCTCGCGCAGTCGAAATCCGGGAACGCGGGCAACGGTCCGGTGCTCGCGGTCCGGCGCGCGATCTCGATGATCGGCCTCGACGGCGTGCGCCATGCGGCGCTGGCGCTGCGGCCGTGGCCCGGCCCGCTGAACGACGACGCGGCGGCCGCGCTGGGCGCGCTGATCCGCCGCGTCAAGCTCGCCGGCGCGGTCGCCCGCGCGTTGCAGCCCGCCGGCTACGACCGGGACGTCGTCTACCTGATCACCGCGCTGCAGAATCTCGGCTGGCTGACCGTGCAATACCACTTTCCCGACGAAGCCGCCCAGATCCGCCGCCTGATGCAGCCGAGCCCCGCGTCCAGGCAGGACGATCCGGACGAGCCGGGCATGGCCGCGGACGGCGCTTCGTTCGCGGTGCTGGGCATCGACATCGACGCGCTGGGAGTGGCCGTGATGCACCACTGGGGCCTCGACGACGGCGTGCAGCGCATGGTGCGGCGCGCGCCCGCCACCGGCGCGATCCAGGCGCCGACGTCGGACGTCGACATGCTGCGCCTCGTCGCGAGTTGCGCCAACGACCTGCTCGACGCCATGGCGCTGCCGCAGCGCCAGGCGCAATCGGCGGTGCCGCGCATCGCGCAGCGCTATGGACGCGCGCTGAACGTCGGCCTCAAAGACGTCCAGGAGGCCCTTCAACCGCTCGCGGCCGGGTTGCGGCCGGACGGCCGCGTGGGCGACCCATGAGCGCCGTCCCCGTTCCCAAGCGCGGCGTCCCCGGGCCGGTCGGGCGCGTCGGACGCTTCGAGCTGAAACGCGAACTCGGGCGCGGCGCGCAGGCGACCGTCTGGCTCGGATACGACCCGCGGCTGCAGCGCGAGGTCGCGGTCAAGGTCGTCAATCCGGACGCCGACGCCGCATCGGTGGCGCGCTGGCTCGACGAGGCGCGGGCCGTCAGCCGCCTTTCGCATCCGAACATCGTGCCGGTCTTCGAGGCCGACCAGGACGGCGATGTGTCGTTCATGGTCTTCGAATACGTCACCGGCCCGACGCTCGCGGACCTGTTGCGCCAGCGCGGCAAGCTGCCCGAACGCGAAGCGGCGGCGTTGGTGCGGGACGTGCTCGACGCGGTCGCGACGGCGCATGCCCAAGGCATCGTCCACCGCGACTTGAAGCCGTCCAACATCCTGATGGACGCGCAGGGCCGTCCGCGCGTGATGGATTTCGGCATCGCCGCCCGGGTGTCCGATGCGCACGACGGCCGCATCGTCGGTTCGCCCGGCTACATCTCGCCGGAAGCGATCGCCGGCGCCGCGCCGCATCCGCTGATGGACGTGTTCGCGGCCGGCATGATGCTGGGCCAGATGGTCTGCGGCCGGCCGATGCTCGACGAGCGCGATCCTCATCGCGCGCTCGAACGGCTGCTCGACGAGGACCTCGTCTGGCCGCTCGACGCGCTGTCGCCGGCCGGCGGCGACAAGGACGCCGCCGATGGCGCGCTGCGCATGCTGGTGATGCGGTCCGTCGCGCGCGACCCCGCCGCGCGGCCCGGATCGGCGCGCGCGTTCCGCGACGCGTTGCACGAGTGGCTCGATCCGGCGCCCGTCGGCGACAACGGCGGCGACAGCGCGACCCTCGAATTCCTGCTGCGCCGCATGCGCCACAAGAGCGATTTCCCCGCGCTGTCGGATGCGGTGATCCGCATCCAGCGCGTGACGCAGTCGGAAAGCGCGAGCGTCGCCGGCGTCACCGACGAGATCGTGCGCGACGTCGCGCTGACGAACAAGCTGCTGCGCCTCGTCAACACCGCGCATTTCCGCACCGCCGGCGCCGGAACCATCGCTTCGGTGCCGCGCGCCGTCTCGCTGATCGGGTTGGCCGGCATCCGCACGATGGCGTTGTCGCTGGTGCTGCTGGAGCACATGCAGGACAAGGCCCACGCGCAGCGCCTGAAGGAAGTGTTCCTGATGGCGATGATGACGGGCACCCTGTGCGACGAGCTCTCGCCCGCCGCGAAAGCGCACGACGAACCGTTCCTGGCCGGCATGATGATGCAGCTCGGCCGCCTGCTGACGGAGTTCTATTTTCCCGAGGAGGCCGCGCTGATCCGCCGCCGCCTCGAACCCGCTTGGCAACGCGGCGAGTGGGCGCCGGGCGCCGAAGATCGCGCCGCGGCCGAAGTGCTGGGCTTGTCGTTCGAGCAGCTGGGCGTGGGCGTCACCAAGGTGTGGGGCCTGCCCGAGACGCTGCGCCGGGCGATCACGCGGCCCGAGGGCGGACCGCCGTCGCGCGCCGTCGAGGCGGGCGGCGAACGGCTGCGCTGGTGCGTGATGGCGGCCGACGAACTCGCCCAGGCGCTGATGCAGGAGCCCGCGCCATCGATGCCCAACAGGCTCTCCGCGATCGGCGAACGCTACGCGCGCGCGTTGAACCTGCCGAAGGATCGATTCGAGGCCGCCGTGCGCGGCGCGCAATCGCACCTGCAGTCGATGTCGGCCGACCTGGGCATCGATGTGCGCGCCGACTCGAAAGCGCGACGCCTGTTGCCGCAACCGCTCGCGGTGCCCACCGGCGACGGCCTTTCGGCGGGCGCCGCGGCCGCGCCGGCCGACGCGTGCGCGAAAACGATGCCCCTCGGCGATCGGACGTCGGCGAGGGCGGCCGCCGAGGCGCCGCGCGGCGCGGCGGACCCGCCGGCCGACCTGGATGTCGATCTGACCGAACCCGTCGACCGCGTCGAACCTTCCGGGCGCGCGCTGGCGCTCGAGGCGGGCATCTCCGCCGTGACCAGCGCGCTCGCGGGCGACACGTTCCGGCTGAACGAGGTGCTGCGGATGATCCTCGACACGATGCATCGGGCGCTCGGCTTCCGCTGCGTCGTGTTCGGCTTGCGCGACCAGAAGACCGGCGTCATCAGCGGCCGCCTGGGGTTGGGCAGCGGCGCCGCGGCGCTGTCGGCGCAGTTCCGCGTCGACGTCAATCCCAACGGCCCGATCGACCTGTTGTCGGTCGCCTGCAAGAAGGCGGCCGACACGCTGATCTCGGATGCGCTCGCCGACAACGTCCGCAGCCGCCTGCCGACCTGGCTTCAGCGCGAAGCCGGCGCGCGCAGTTTCGTGCTGCTGCCGCTGACGATGAAGGGCGCCCCGTTCGCGCTGATCTATGCGGATTGCGCCATGGCCGGCGGCATCGCGCTCGGCGAGCGCGAATTGGGTTTGCTGCGCACGTTGCGCAACCAGACGGTGATGGCGTTCAAGACGGCAGGGTAAGTCCCGAGCGACAAGCGCTCAACTTGACGGCATGGCTGGCCGAAACAGCAGACGGGGCCGTGGGAATGAGGTGGGACGGCGCCGACCGCGAATCCGTGCGCGGTGAGAACGACATGTTTTTTCGAAAGGCACTTTCATGACCACGTGGTTCGACAACCTGCGGATCGGCACCAAGCTGTTGGGCGTGCTGTCCATGGTGCTGCTGCTGACGGTGCTGGTCGGCGTGCTCGCGGCGATCCAGCTCGAACGCGTCGGCGAAGGCGCCCGTTCGCTCGCGGCGAGCGCGCTGCCGCGCGTTCGGCTCGTCTCGGAGCTTCGCGCCACGGTGCTCGAGATCCGCGCGGTGCAGTACGCGCACATGCTGTCCGACTCCGAAGAAGAGCAAAAAGGCCTGAAGGAACGCATCAGCGGGCTCGCCGCCGAAGTCGCGCGCAGCGGCAAGAGCTACGAACCGCTGGTGGCGTCGGCCCAGGAACGGGCCGCCTACACCGAATTCACCCGCCGTTGGGCCCAGTACCTGCGCGACAACGAGCGCGTCTTGACGCTGACCGGAGATTTCGGCACCAAAGCGATGGGCGGCGACTATCGCAAGCTGTTCGACGCGATGAACGACAACCTGTCGCAGATCCTGCAGATCAACGACCGCAGCGCCGACGCGCTGGTGCGCGACACCAAGGCCACCGCGGGCCAGACCCGGCTGGTGATCCTGGGGGCGGTCACCGCGGCCGTCGCGTTCGGCCTCGCGCTGGGGCTCGTGATGGTGCGCCGCATCACCGGATCGCTCACCGTCGCTTCGAGCAGCGCCCGTTCGGTCGCCCGCGGCGACCTGACCCGGTCGATTCCGGCGGGGGGCACCGACGAGGTCGGAGGCCTGCTGAGCGCGCTCACCGAAATGCAGGCCGGCCTGCGCGACCTGGTCAGCACCGTGCGCAGCGGCGTGGAATCGGTCGCGAGCGCGTCGTCGCAGATCGCGTCCGGCAACCAGCACCTGTCGACGCGAACCGAGCAGCAGTCGATCAACCTGCAGTCGACCGTGTCGGCGGTCCATGCGATGGCCGAACACGTCCGCCACAACACCGAATCCGCGCAACAGGCCAACCAGCTCGCGCGCAACGCGTCGGACATCGCCGTGCGCGGCGGTTGCGTCGTGCAGGAGGTCGTGCAGACGATGGGCGACATCACCGACGCGTCCCGCCGCATCGTGGACATCATCGGCGTGATCGACGGGATCGCATTCCAGACCAACATCCTCGCGCTGAACGCCGCGGTGGAAGCGGCGCGCGCCGGCGAACAGGGCCGCGGCTTCGCGGTCGTGGCCAGCGAGGTGCGCTCGCTCGCCCAACGCTCGGCGACGGCGGCCAAGGAAATCAAGACGCTGATCGGCGCATCGGTCGACAAGGTCGAGACGGGCGCGCGCCTGGTGCACGGCGCGGGCAAGACGATGGACGAAATCGTCGGCTCCGTGAAGCGCGTCGGCGACATCATCGGCGAGATCTCCGCCGCGGCATCGGAGCAGGCGGCCGGCATCGACCAGATCAACCATGCCGTCGCGCAACTCGACGAGATGACGCAGCAGAATTCCGCCCTGGTGGAGGAAAGCGCCGCCGCCGCGGCGAGCCTGAAGGAGCAGGGCTCGATGCTCAACGTGGCGGTCGCGCGCTTCCAGCTGTATTGAAAAACGTGGCCCGAGCGGCGGCGGGTGGCTGACGAAACGCCACACAACCAAGGCACCCGCGGATCCGGCTCGGCCGGGCGCCAGGCGCGCCCCTGGGGAGAGGCGTCGAAGGCGCTGCGGGCGGGTCGTCAATTCATCATGTTGTTGCGCAACAGACCGACCGCAATGCCTTCGAGCTCGAAATCGACGTCGCCGAACGGCACGACGATGGGCTGGAAATCGGGGTTCTCGGGCAAAAGCTCGATCGTCGTCCGCGTGCGGCGGAAACGCTTGACGGTGACCTCGTCGCCGAGGCGGGCGACGACGATCTGGCCGTTGCGCGCCTCGCGGCTTTTCTGCACCGCCAACAGGTCGCCGTCGAGGATGCCGGCATCGCGCATGCTCATGCCCTTGACCTTCAGCAGGTAGTCGGGCCGGCGGGGGAACATCGTGGCTTCGAGCAGATAGGTTTGTTCCACGTGTTCCTGCGCGAGGATCGGCGCACCCGCGGCGACGCGGCCGACCAGCGGCAGCGTGAGCTGGGCGAGGCTCGGCAGCGGCAGCGAGAACTGCTTGCCGCGCGCTTCGTTCAGCGCACGCAATGTGTCAGACTTCAGCCGGATGCCGCGCGATGTGCCGCCCACCAGTTCGATCACGCCTTTGCGGGCCAGCGCCTGCAAATGTTCCTCGGCCGCGTTGGCCGACTTGAAGCCCAGCTCGTTGGCGATCTCGGCGCGCGTTGGCGGTGCGCCGGTGCGTTCGATCGCGCTCTGCACCAGATCGAGGATCTGTTGCTGACGGGCGGTGAGTTTCGGCGGTTCGACATCCATGGCGTTCATCGATGGCTGCGGGGCGGGAATGCGCTCGTCGCCGCGTTGCCGCCGCGCCACCATCCACCTGCCGCCATCTGTTTGTTCATACAGTTCTGTATTTTTATCCAAGGTTGCCAATAATGCAAAGCCCCATGCCGCTTGTCGTGATTCTCGCCACGGGAGGAACGATCGCGGGAGCCGCCGCGGCGAGCACCGACACCACCGGCTACCGCGCGGGCGCGTTGGGCGTCGATGCGCTGATCGACGCCGTTCCGGCGCTGGCCGGCCGACGCCTCGTCGCCGAAACGGTGGCCGCGATCGACAGCAAGGACATGGACATCCCGACCTGGCAGCGCCTGGCGGAGCGCGTCGCCCACCATCTCGCGAGGGCGGATGTGGCCGGCATCGTGATCACGCACGGCACCGATACCCTCGAGGAGACCGCTTATTTCCTGCAACGCGTGCTGGCGCCGGCCAAGCCGGTGGTGTTGACGGCCGCGATGCGTCCGGCGACCGCCTTGTCGGCGGACGGTCCGGCCCATCTGCTCGACGCGGTCGCCGTCGCCTCGATGCCGTCCGCGAAAGGCGTCTGCCTCGCATTCGGCGGGGCGGTCTGGCACCCCGTCGGCCTGCGCAAGGTGCATACCCTGCAGACGGGCGCGTTCGCGGCGAGCGATTGCGGCCCCATCGCGCGGATCGAAGGCGGCGCGTTCCGCGCGTTCCGCGACTGGCCGGACAACGAGGCGTTGGGGCTCCAGGCCATTGCCGTCCTCGCGGATGACTGGCCCGCCGTGGACATCGTGACGAACCACGCCGGCGCGGACGGCCGGTTGGTGGACGCGGCCGTCGCCGCCGGCGCGCGCGGCATCGTCGTCGCGGGCACCGGCCACGGCACGACGAGCGCGCGCCTCGAAGCCGCTTTGGATCGGGCGCGCGGCGCGGGCGTCCGCGTGCGGCGCGCGAGCCGCTGCGCGTTCGGGCCGGTGC
>JBEVLR010000338.1:0-6550 GCA_040509075.1 Burkholderiaceae bacterium
GCGCTGCTGGAGAAATGGGGCGCGCGCGCCTGCCTGCTCAGCTGGCTGCCGTTGGTCGGCGATCCGGTCTGCGCGGTGGCGGGCTGGCTGCGGCTGCCGTTCTGGCCCTGCGTCGGCTACATGGCGATCGGCAAGACCTTGCGCTACCTCGCCTACACCAGCCTCGCGGTGGGCTTGTTCCCGCACCTGGCGCACGCCTGGAGGCCGACGACATGACGTCCCCCGCCGGCCGGCCCACGCCGGCCTACGATGCGCTCGCCGGGACTTGGCTGCGCCTCTACCGGCTGAGCCACCTGCAGAGCATCGCCGCCTGGGATCAGGCGACCAACATGCCGCCCAAAGGCAACGAGGCCCGCGGCCGGGCGCTCGCGGAGGTCGCGATGCTGGCGCACGGCCTGCGCACCGATCCGCGCCTCGGGGACGACCTCGAGCGCGCGGGCCGCGAAGCGCTGACGCTGGACCAACGGGCCAACTTGCGCGAGATCGGGCGCGATTGGCTGCGCTCCAACGCGTTGCCGGCCGAACTCGTCGAACGGCGCGCGCTGGCCACCTCCCGATGCGAATACGCGTGGCGCGCGCAGCGCCGGCAAAACGATTGGGCCGGTTTCGCGGCGAACCTGAAAGGCGTGCTCGAGGTCGCGCGCGAGGAGGCGCACCGGCTGTCGCAGCGGTGCGGCGTGTCGCCGTACGACGCGCTGCTCAACCGCTTCGAGCCCGGGATGAGCGGCGCGACGATCGACCGCATCTTCGGCGACGTCAAGCAATGGCTGCCGGGGCTGATCTCCAGGATCCGGGACAAGCAGGCCGCCGAGCCGGTGCTGGCGCCGGTCGGCCCGTTCGACCGCGCCGCGCAGCGCAGGCTCTGCGAGCAGGTGATGCACCTGCTGAAGTTCGACTTCGACGGCGGCCGGCTGGACGTCAGCTCCCATCCGTTCTCCGGCGGAGTTCCGGAAGACGTGCGCCTGACCACGCGCTTTCGCGACGACGGGTTCGTGCAGAGCCTGATGGGCACGATCCACGAGACCGGACACGGCCTCTACGAGCAGAACCTGCCGCGCGAGTTGCTCGGCCAACCGGTGGCCGAAGCGCGGTCGATGGCCATCCACGAGAGCCAGAGCCTCTCGTTCGAGATGCAGATCGGCCGCCATCCGGGCTTCGTTTCGCGCATCGCGCCATTGGTGCGCGCCGCGTTCGGCGACCAGCCGGCCCTGGCGACCGACAACCTGCGGCGGCTGCTGACGCGCGTCGAGCCCGGCCTCATCCGCGTCGACGCCGACGAGGCCACCTACCCCGCGCACGTGATCCTGCGCTACGAGATCGAGCGCGGGCTGATCGAAGGCGCCTATCAGGTCGACGACATCCCGGCGCTGTGGGACGGGCGGATGATGTCGCTGCTCGGCGTCGACACGAAGGGCGATTTCCGCGACGGCCCGATGCAGGACGTGCACTGGCCCGAAGGGCTGTTCGGCTATTTCGCGTGTTACTCGCTGGGCGCGATGTACGCCGCGCAGTGGTTCGCGACGATGCGCGAGACGATGCCCGACCTCGACGCGAACATCGCCGCCGGCGACCTGGCGCCGATCTCCGACTGGCTGCGCGACCGCATCTGGCGGCAGGGCAGCCGCTGGACGACCGACGAACTCACCGTGCGCGCCTCGGGCCGGACGCTGGATCCGGCCCACTTCCGCGCCCACCTGGAACAGCGCTACCTGGGTTGATCCGCCGCACCCGGGGGAAGCGCCGGATGCGGCGCGGGGGCGTCACTTCACTTCGATCTTCGTGATCGTGAAGACGCTGTCGATGCGGTCGAGGTTGAATTGCACCTTGTCGCCGACCTGAACCTTGTCCAGCATCGCCGGATCCCGCACCTTGTAGGCGCCGGTGAGGCCGGGGATGTCGAGGACCTTGATCTCCGCGTGCTTGAGCGTGATCCGGCCGGCGGCTCTGTCGACTTTCTTCACCTCGCCGGCCACGAGCGCCTGCGCGCAGGCGGCGGCCGAGACGGCGAGGAGGGCGATGGCGGCGAGGTGGCGTTTCATGGCGTTGATTGTCCTTCCTCTTCCGACAACGCGCCGGCCCGCGTCCGGGATGACGGCCCGCCGCCGCGCGAGGTCCCTAGAATCGCGTCATGAACACGTCCAAGCCCCCCAGTTCCGCTGCCGCGTCCGCCGATTCCGTCGCCGACGTTTCCCATGTCACGCCGCGCGACAAGGCGGAGATCCTGGCGCAGGCGCTGCCCTACATCCGGAAGTTCCACGGCAAGACGATGGTCATCAAATACGGCGGCAATGCGATGACCGAACCGGCGCTGCAGCAGGATTTCGCCGAGGACGTCGTGCTGCTGAAGCTCGTCGGCATCAATCCGGTCGTCGTGCACGGCGGCGGGCCGCAGATCGAGACCGCGCTGTCCAAGCTCGGCAAGAAGGGGACGTTCATCCAGGGAATGCGCGTCACCGACCCCGAGACCATGGACGTCGTCGAATGGGTGCTCGGCGGCGAGGTGCAGCAAGACATCGTCGGCCTGATCAACTCGGCCGGCGGCAAGGCCGTCGGCCTGACGGGCTTCGACGGCGGGATGATCCGCGCCCGCAAGCTGAGGATGAAGGACAAGGACAACCCCGAGATCGAACACGACGTCGGCCAGGTCGGCGACATCGTCTCCATCGATCCGGCGGTCGTCAAGGCGCTGCAGGACGACCAGTTCATCCCGGTCGTCAGCCCGATCGGTTTCGGCGAGGGCAACGTCAGCTTCAACATCAACGCCGATGTCGTCGCCGGCAAGCTGGCGGAGGTGCTGGGCGCCGAGAAGCTGGTGCTGCTGACGAACACGCCGGGCGTGCTCGACAAGCAGGGCACGCTGCTGACGGACCTGTCGGCGCGCCAGATCGACGAGCTGTTCGCCGACGGCACGATCTCGGGCGGCATGCTGCCCAAGATCGCGTCGGCGCTCGATGCGGCGCGCAGCGGCGTCAACGCGGTGCACATCATCGACGGGCGCGTGCCGCACGCGATGCTGCTCGAAATCCTGACCGATCAAGCCTACGGCACGATGATCCGGGCCCGATGACGGCGGCCGCTTGATGAGCGCCCCGGCCGCCCGGCGGGTGGATGCCCCCCAGGACGCTCTTCGCGCACGCGAACGCGTCTGGCTGTTCGATCTCGACAACACGCTGCATGATGCCGGCGCGTGGGTGTTCGGTCAGATGAACCACACGATGCAGGCCTACCTCGTCGAGACGATGGGCTTGGCGCCGGACGACGCCGGCGCGCTGCGCGGCCGCTACTGGCGACGGTACGGCTCGACGTTGCTGGGGCTGGTGCGCCACCACGGCGTGCGGCCGGCGCATTTCCTGCACGAGACGCATCGGCTGCCGGGCCTTGAAGAGCGCGTCACCGGCCATCGCCACGACCTCGCCGCGATCGGGCGGCTGCGCGGTCGGCGCATCGTGCTGACCAACGCGCCGCGCGCCTACGCGATGCGCGTGCTCGGGGCCCTCGGCATCGCGCGCCTGTTCGACCGCGTGCTGAGCATCGAGGACATGACGATGTTCGGCCACTGGCGCCCGAAGCCCGATCGACGGACGCTGCGCAGGGTCGCGCGCCGGTTGGGCGTGCATCCGTCGCGCTGCGTGCTGGTCGAGGATTCGCTCGAAAACATCGTCGCGGCTCGCCGCGTCGGCATGCAGCCCGTGTGGATGCAGCGCTTCGCGCGCCGCGGCGCGCACGACGGGCCGCGCGTCGATCGCTGGTCGATGCGCCCCACCGGGGTGCGCGTGATCCGCAACCTGAGATCGCTGGTGGGGTAGGGGCCGGTTTCGGCGCGGCGAAGCGCGCGGCGGCCGACCGTGCAAGGGTTCACGGGGATTTTCCGCTTGGTGTTTACGTGCACGGGGCCGCGCGGCATCGATGTGCAAAAATGCCCTGTGAGCGGCTTCCTGGCAGCCGACAGCGATGCCAGGCATTCCCACCGTCTTTTCTGCCGTTGCCGATCCCGGCGCTCCGGCGTCCCCCTAGACATGATTCCATCTCCGCAAGCAGGCCCGGGCGCCGAGGACGATGCTTCCGACACGGGTGCACCGGCCGGGACGTCGGCCGATGCGGCGAAGGAAGCCCCCCGCGCCGTCGGCGCCCCGGCCGGGCCGCGCAAGCGTCCGAAGCCCGGCGAGCGTCGGGTGCAGATCCTGCAGATGCTCGCGGCGATGCTCGAAGAGCCCGGCGCCGATCGCATCACCACGGCGGCGCTCGCGGCCAAGCTCGGGGTGAGCGAAGCCGCGCTGTACCGCCATTTCGCCAGCAAGGCGCAGATGTTCGAGGGCCTGATCGAATTCATCGAGTCGAGCGTCTTCGCGCTGATCCACCAGGTCACCGAGCGCGACTCCGATCCCTCCGCGCAGGCGCGCCGCATCGTCGTCGTGCTGCTGCAGTTCGCCGAGAAGAATCCCGGCATGGCGCGCGTGATGGTCGGCGACGCGCTGGTGTTCGAGAACGAGCGCCTGTCGGCGCGCATGAACCAGTTTTTCGACAGGATCGAATCGCAGCTGCGCCAGTGCCTGCGCGCGGCGGCGGAGCGGTCCGGTTCGCAGACGCCGACCGTCGACGCGAACGGGCGCGCTTGCGCGCTCACCGCGCTTGCGGTCGGACGCCTCCAGCGCTATGCCCGCTCCGGGTTCAGGCGCAGTCCGACCGATCAGGTCGACATGGCCCTCGGCCTGTTGACCTGATCCGCCCGATTCCGGTGAAAAGCTTCCCGGCCTGGCATGACGGCATACTGGGGGCCTGCGCCGCCCGGCCGCTCCGAAGGCGCTTGCACCGGAGGCCGCAGGCCGGAAGGGTAGTTCAGTGAGCGAAGACTTCAAGCCCGGTACGAGAACGCTGCTGCGGCTCGCGGGCCTTGACATCGATCAATCCTTCGTTTCCCGCGAAGACGAAAGCATTTCGCTGTGGCGCGCCGTCGTCGTGCTGCTGATGCGCCTGCATCTCGAGCCCGATCCCGAATCCCGTCGCAATTCGGGCCGGCCGGACGCGCAGATCGTCCATTCGCTGCGCGCCGCGCTCGCGGAGAATTTCGGCGCCGAGGCGGGCGGCCACATCGCCTGGGCGTTGATCCATTACGGTTGCCGGCAGAAGCCGACGATGGCGTCGCTGCACGAATGGGAACGCCTGATGTTCGAGTGGCAGCAACGCCGCGCGAGCGCGCCGCGGATCGCGCTGATGCTGCGCGATGCGGGCCTGCCCGAATCGCTCGGCCCGCGCGCGCTCGATGCGGTGGATCGCTGGATTTCCGATCCGCCCGCCGCGCTCGGCGCGGCGCCCGAGATCATCCAGACCTTGTTCGGCCGCCGCATCGTGTCGTTCACCACGGCCGACGAGAACGAGGCGGCGCTGGTCGATCTGTTCGGCGAGCTCGTCGCGTCCGCGGTGACGCCGGGCACGCTGGGCGCGCCGCGCCTGCGCTCGCAGACCGACGAGTCCGGCACGCGTTGGATCATCGAGTACACGTTCCAGGGCATGGCGCAGTTGCTGGAAGCGCCGGCGCAGGGCAACAGGATGCGGCTCGACGGCATGATGGACGCCGTCGACGACCTGCTGACCCAGATCGGCCGGCCGGAGCGGGTGTTCCGGATCGCGCCCGGGCGGGCCGCGCTCAACGAACCGGCGATCTTCATCGTCGCCGACGGCGCGAAATTCGCCGAGCTGGTGCGGCGCTTGCGCATTCCGACCTTGCGCCTGCCCAAGGAGGCCGGTGCGGTGTCGATCCCGGCGGCGCCGCCGCCGTCGGCCCCGGTGCGCGTTCCGCCCGAACCGGCGCGGCGCTCGGCGCCCAGCGAGCCGGACACCGCGCCCGCCTCCACGCTGGGCCCGCCCGATTCCTCGCCCGCGTCGATGCTGAACACGGTGATCGACACCGAACCCTCGGCATTGCAGGCGGCTCTCCCGACGCAGGCCGACGACGTCGAAGCGCCGGGGCCCGGATCAGTCCCGCCGTTCGGAGCGCCGTCGTCCGGGCTCGAAGCCGAATCGATGTCGACGCCGTCCGCGCCGACCGCGGCCGACCCGGCGATGCGCGCCCTGCTGGCGTCGCAGCGGCGTTCGTTCGGCGCCGGCCGGCTGTTGCAGGGCAATCGCTGGGTGCGGCTGGCGCATGTGTCGCCCCCGGTCAAGATCCAGACGAACGCGGCCGACCCGATGCGCGTTCTCTACGCGAAGCAGGAGCTGTTGCTGCGCAAGGGCCGAATCGTCTGGGGCGCGCTGGTGCCGATCGACCAGTTCCTGGCCACTCCCGGCACCGAAGATCTGCCAGCCTTGCTGGTCTACAGCCGGGAGGCGTATTTCGACGACCGCCCCGCGGAATTGAGCGCGATCGCCATCCGGCTGGCGGCGCTGCGCGGCGCTCCCGAATCCAGTGGCGAGCTGCGCCGCATCGGCCAGCAGGTGCGCAACGATTCGGGGCGCCCGCTCGACTTCCCGCTGCCGCCGCAGATGACGACGCAGCCCGTGATGCTCACCAGCTTCATGGCCATCCGCTCGCACCTGCCCGACACCGTGCTGA